>JAFSXP010000054.1 GCA_017443965.1 Oscillospiraceae bacterium | reverse complement strand
CGTCGTTGATGCCGTCGCCGACCATGCAGACCTTGTGCCCCGCGTCCTGCAGCGCGCGCACCTGCGCTTCCTTGTCCTGCGGCATCACCTGCGCGATCACGCGGTCGACGCCGAGACGCCTGCCCATGACCTGCGCCGCCGTCTCGTTGTCGCCGGTCAGCATACAGACCTCGAGCCCCAGGCGGTGCAGTCCCTCGACCGCCGCCCGGGCGTGCGGCTTTTCGCGGTCCGCCGCGGCGATCACGCCGAGCAGTCCCTTCCCCGCCTCGGCAAAGTACAGCAGCGTCTTGCCCTCGGCGGCGAGATCGTCCCGCGCTTCGCAGGCGATGCCGCTTTCCTGCAGAAACGCATAATTGCCGGCAAGCAGCCGTCTGCCCTCGACCGTGGCGCGGACGCCGCGTCCGGGCACGGTCTCAAAGTCCGACGCCTCGGGCAATTCCATGCCGCTTGCCGCGGCGAGCACCGCCTCGGCAAGCGGATGCTCGGATTGCCGCTCCAGCGCGGCGGCAAGGCGCAAAAACGCGTCCTTATCTCCGTCCGCGGGCAGCACGTCCGTGACGGTCGGATGCCCCTCGGTCAGCGTGCCGGTCTTGTCCAGCACCACGGTATCAACGTGACACAGCAGCTCCAGCGCCTCGGCGCTGCGGAACAGGATGCCGCTCTCCGCGCCCTTGCCCGTGCCGACCATGACGGAAACGGGCGTCGCCAGTCCCAGCGCGCACGGGCACGAGATGACCAGTACCGAGATCGCCATGGTCAGCGCGAATTCAAACGTCTGTCCGGCGAGCAGCCACGCAATCAGCGTCACGAGCGCGATCCCCATGACGACGGGCACGAACACGCCCGCGATCTTATCGGCAAGGCGCGAGATCGGCGCTTTGCTGCTGCCCGCCTCCTCGACGAGCTTGATGATGCCCGCGAGGGTGGTATCCTCGCCGACGCGGTCGGCGCGGAATTTGAGAAAGCCCGTGCGGTTGATCGTGGCGGCGGATACGCGGTCGCCAACGCCCTTTTCGACGGGGATGCTCTCGCCGGTCAGCGCGCTCTGATCGACGGCGGACGCGCCCTCGATCACCACGCCGTCCACGGGGACGCTCTCGCCCGGGCGCAGCAGCACGATATCCCCCGCCTGCACCTGCTCGACGGGGATCGTGACCTCCTGTCCGTCCCGCAAAACGCAGGCGGTCTTCGGCGCGAGGTCCATCAGTTTTTCAATGGCGCGTCCCGTCTCGCCGCGGCTGCGCGTCTCAAAGTATTTGCCCAGCGTGACGAGCGTCAGGATCATGGCGGCGGACTCGAAATACAGCTCGTGCGAGGTGTCTCCCTGCGCGATGCGCACCGTGGCGTAGACGCCGTAGAGCGCCGCCGCCGCGCTGCCGACCGCGATCAGCGTGTCCATGTTCGGCGCGCCGTGCAGCAGGTTTTTGAAGCCGCGGCTGTAGTAGCCGAAATTGACGGCGATGATCGGCACCGTCAGCGCAAGCTCCGTCAGCGCCAGCAGCAGCGGCTCGCGGTGGAAGACCTCGGGGATCCACCACCAGTGCATGTGCCCCATCGCGAGATACATCAGCGGGATCAGCAGACACGCCGACACGACGATACGGCGTCTCATACTCGTCATCGCCCGCTCCTGCTGCGTGCCAAGGCGCGACGCGCCGGACGCGACGGACGCGCCGTAGCCCGCCTTTTCCACGGCGTCGATGATCTCTTTTGTATCGCAGGTGTGGCTGACGGTCATGCTACCGGCAAGCAGACTGACGTTTGCCGACGACACGCCCGGCAGCTTGGAGACGACGCGCTCCACGCGCGCCTGACATGCCGAGCAGGTCATGCCCGTGACCTCAAATTTCGTCTTCATACGATCAACTCCGGTTTGTTGTTGCTAACAGGTATATAGTATACCGCGCCGCGGCGTTTGTCAATCAAGCGCAGACGGGAACGCGCGCCTTTTGCAGGGCGTGACGACCATGCCGCCGCTTTTTTATTTTCCCTCTTGACAAATATGATTGCGTGGTGTATAACTGTACTAGCATAGTTAATACAGTTCGACAGGAGGTGATGGGATGTTCTCGATCAACTACCGCGATCCGCGCCCGATCTACGAGCAGATCAAGTCCGCGCTGCGCAGGCAGATGACGGAGGGCGAGCTGCCGCCCGGCAGCAGGCTGCCGAGCGTACGCGAGCTGGCGGCGGAGCTGGCGGTCAACCCGAACACGATCCAGCGGGCGTACCGCGAGCTGGAGGCTGACGGGCTTCTCTGCTCGGTCCCGGGCAAGGGCAACTTCGTTGCCGACGATTTCCGCGCCGACGCGGACGCGATCCGCGATCTGCTCACGGAGCTGGACGAAACGGTGGCAAAGCTGCGCGACGCGGGTCTTTGCACAGAGGACATCTGCGCAAGAATTCAAGGTGGAGGTGACGCCTTATGATCGAAGTCAGAGGACTTCAGAAAAAATACGACGATTTCACGGCGCTGAACGGGCTGGATATGACCGTGCCGGACGGCGCGATCTACGGGCTGGTCGGGCCGAACGGCGCGGGAAAGTCCACGACGATCCGCCTGCTGACGGGCGTGCTGCGCCCGGACGGCGGCACGATCGCCTTTGACGGGCAGCCGGTGTGGGAAAATCCCGCGGTGAAGGGGCAGATCGCCTACATTCCCGACGAGGTGTGGTTCTTCCCGCAGGCGACGATGACGGACATGATGAAGTTCTACCGCGGGCTGTATCCCTCCTTCGACGAGGGGCGCTGGAAGAAGCTGGGCGAGGCGTTCGAGCTGGACGACAAGCGGCAGATCCGCAAATTCTCGCGCGGCATGAAGAAGCAGACGGCGTTCCGTCTGGCGCTGTCGCTGCGTCCGAGGTATATCATCCTCGACGAACCGGTGGACGGGCTTGACCCCGTGATGCGCAGACAGGTGTGGAGCCTTGTGATGGCGGACAGCGCCGAATACGGCACGAGCGTGCTGGTATCGTCGCACAATCTGCGCGAGCTGGAGGAGATCTGCGACCACATCGGCATCATGAACGGCGGCACGATGCTGGCGGAGAAGGCGGTGGAACCGGGCGAGGATCTGGAATCGCTGTTCCTCGACGAACTGGGAGGTGTGAACTATGACGTCAAAAACATCCTGCTTTGACCGCACGCTGTTCCGCAAGACGCTGCGGCGGTTCTGGCCGCTGTGGACGGCGTATCTCGTCTGCTGGCTGATCGCGCTGCCGCTGCAGCTGCACGCCGTGATGGCGACGTTCTATTCGGACACAGCGCCGATCGTGCGGGCGCAGGAGGACATCTACACCGTTCTGCTGCACCTCGCCCCGTTCGCCGTGCTGTGCATGGCGCCGCTGGCAGCGATGGCGGTATTCAGCTACCTCTACAACGACAAGCGCGCGGGCGTGTTCGCTTCCCTGCCGGTAAAGCGGGAGGCGTCGTTCCTGTCGCTGACGCTGGCGGGGCTTGTGCCGATGCTCGTCACGCCCGTGATCGTCACCGCAGTGACGGCGCTGGTGGAGCTGGGGCACGGGTTCCTCGACTGGACGCCGCTGCTGACGTATCTCGGCGTGATGGCGCTGTATACGCTGAATTTCTACGGCTTTGCCGTGCTGTGCGCGCAGCTGACGGGGCATCTGCTGATCGTTCCGGCGGTGTACGCGGTGCTGAGCTTCACCGCGCCCGTGGTGGAGCTGCTGGCAACGGCGCTGGTTTCCATGTTCGTCTACGGCTATCAGCCGGGCGTGATCGGGATCGGGAGTTACCTCTCCCCGTTCGCGGCGATCCTGCGTTTTACCGGCAGCGAACCCATCAGCGCCAAGGAGGAGCTGCTCGGCTGGACGTACCACGGCTGGGGCACAAACGCGATCTACGCGGGCGTGGGCGTTGTGATGATCGTCCTTGCGCTGCTGCTGTACCGCAAACGCCGCATGGAGACGGCGGGCGACGTGGTGGCGGTGCGGCCGCTGAAGAAAGTGTTCGCCTTTGCGCTCGGCGGCGGCTGCGCGCTGGTGCTCACCTCGCTGCTGCAGCTGATTTTCTTTGAGCTGGGCAGAGCGGGCGGCAGCCGCTTTGTGATCGCCGCGATCGGCATGAGCGTCGGCGGCTTCGTCGGCTACTTCGGCGCGGAAATGCTGATGCGCAAGACGTTCCGCGTGTTCGGCGCGGCGTGGCGCGGCCTGCTTGTGCTGCTTGCGGTGCTGCTGGCGCTGCTCTGCGCGATGCAGTTCGATCTGCTCGGCTGGGAGCGCAATCTGCCGAAGGCGGAGGACGTGGAGAGCGTCAGCGTCTACACCACCGGCTACGACACGACGCTGCGCGACACCGCGAACATCGAGGCGGTGCTGCGGGTGAACGAGGATGTTCTGCAGCACCGTGTGGACAACGGGAACGACCTGACCTCCTCCTTTTTCCACGTGATCTACAATCTGCGCGGCGGCGGCTACTATGAGCGCATCTATGACCGCGTGCCGACCTCCTACGAGGGGCACGCCGACGGCGTGCGGATCGAAGAGGAGCTGGACGCGATCCTCAACACGCCGGAGGCGATCGCACAGCGGTTCCCGACCGACGTGCAGCGCACGATGTTCCATTACACGGACGTTGAGTATTTCGACAAATACGACACATTCCACACGGTGCAGCTGACGCCGGAGCAGGCCTACGAATGGTACACGACGTGCATCCTGCCTGATGTGGCGGACGGCACGCTCGGGCGCGTCAGCGTTGCGGGCGAGGAGGCGGAGTTCGGCATCAGCTGCTGGCTCGAGATCTACGACGAGGAGCCTCCTGCCGACGAGCGGTATACGCGAGTAAACGGGCAGTACACGCGGGAGAACTACAGCGTGGTCACTGTCTCGCCATCGAGCCGCAGCGTCCGCACGACCGCGTGGCTTCGCGCGCACGGTGTGCCGATCCCTGCGGAACGCTGAAGCAAGCAAAAACGGCATCCTTTGGACGTCCAAAGGACGCCGTTTTTTCTGTTGGCCTGCTAAAGCGCGCAGCGCGCTCACGGCACGGTGATCCAAATCTCGCCCGTGTCCGTGGTGATTCTGCATTTGCCGCCGGTCGTCGTCTCCGGCACATTCACGTCGCCTGTATCGCTCTGCGCGAAGAATATCTTTTCCGAACGCAGCGAGCCGGTGACGTCGCCGGTGTCAGTGGCGATCTCCAGCTCGGCGGCGTCACAGCGCTCCATGTGCACGTTGCCTGTGCTGCGCTCGATCGTGATCGTCCCCGCGGCGGCCACGTCGCTCATCGTCAGATCGCCGGTGCTGCCGACCGATGAAAGGCTTTTGCAGGTCACGTCCGTCAGTGCCGTCCTGCCAGTCGATACCGAGAGCTCGAGCATCCCGACGGTAACGTGCTCGACGCGGATGTCGCCGGTGCTCGTAGCAATGCGGAGCTGCCTTGCCGCATCGGCGCGGCAAGCGACGTCGCCCGTGCTGACGGAGATGTTGACGCTTTCAAACGTGAAGTCCTGCGGAATCGTGATATCGCCCGTGCTCGCCGCGACGGAGAGCAAATCGTATTCGCTTTGCGGCAGACAGACCGTCAGCTTGGGCGCATCAAATGAAATCCGCAGGAAGCTTTCATACCACTCGCCTGTTTCCGCCGTTTCGATCACAAGCGTTCCATCCTGCACCGACACGGCAGGCCGCGCCTTTTCCGGCGTGAAAAACGTCACGCTGCACGTTCCGTCACCGGACGGCAGCAGCGTGACGTCCTCCGTGTCGCAGCGGATCGCAATGCTGAGGAAGCTTTCGCTCACCTCGACCGTGTCCGTCTCGAATTCTGCGGGCACGAAGCCCTCCGCCGACACGGCGTACGCACACACCGCCGCGCCGATCACCGTAAGCGCCGCCGCAATGATCAGCCAGACCTTCGTCGCCGTTTTCATGCCGCATTCTCCTTTCTCAGAAACAGGGCTTTGATCCCCTTCGCGAGCTTCTTCGTTAGGATCGCCGCGCCCCTCGTCGCCGCCTTGCAGCCGAAGAAGAGGAAGATCGACAGTCCCGCGAGGACGATCCCCGCGCCGACGAGGGCAAGCCCCGGCTCGCCGCGCGAAAGCTGCAGAACGCCGACCGTCACGCCGCCGAGCGCCGAGACGATCAGCGAGACGTCGACCGCCCACAGCGATACGATGACCGCCCAGATGACAACGTACACGGACAGCCCGACGGCAAAAGCCGCGATCAGCAGCGACAGCCAGATTGGAGAGCCCAGCGCCAGCAGGACGATCTCCCATACCCGCAGCCGCCGCTTCGGGCGCACCCGCTCGCGGACAATTTTGGTAAGCGGCGTGTCCGCCACGATCTGCGCCGCGACGTCCTCCGCGGAGCCGATCTCCGCGGTCGCCTCCTGCTCCGTAAGACCGTCTTCCACACGGTCGTCGATCATCTCGCCGTAGAACGAAAGCCGCTCGTCGATATCCTCCTGCGGAAGACCGGACAGCGCCTGCCGCAGGCGGTCAAGAAACTCCTGTTTATTCATGCTGCTCCTCCCTTGTCACGAACCGCCAGATCGCCAGGATCTCTTCCCACTCCTGCCGGAATTCCTCGATCCGCTGTTTTCCCGCCTCGGTGATGCGGTAGTATTTTCTGAGCCTGCCGTTGTGCTCGGCGCTGCGCACCGTCAGCATCTGCGCCGTTTCCAGCCGCTTGAGGATCGTGTACAGCGTCGATTCGGACATCTCGATGTACGGATGCATATCCTTGATGATCCGATAGCCGTAGGAATCCTCGTTTTTGATCGCAGCCAGCACACACACGTCCAGCAGCCCGCGCTTCAACTGAATATCCACGTTATACCTCCCCTCACGTAATACATCGTATCACGAAGTATTGAAGATGTCAACCCCCGAAACAACAAAAAAGACGACTGCATCATCCGATGCAGTCGTCTTTTTTGTTGAATCAATTACGCCTCGGGCTTCTCCTCGGCAGTTTCTTCCGCGGGGGCCTCCTCAGCGGGGGCCTCCTCAGCGGGGGCTTCCTCGGCGGGAGCTTCCTCAGCAGGGGCTTCCTCAGCAGGGGCTTCCTCGGCAGGGGCTTCCTCGACGGGGGCTTCCTCGACGACGGTCTCACCGACCATCGGCGCTTCGCCCGGCGCCGCGCTGGCGACCAGCACGTTCTCCTCCGCCTCGGCGGGAGCCTCTTCCTCAGCGGCCTCCTCCGGCTTCCCGGCGGGGGCTTCCGGCTCGAGCAGTGCGCGGCGCGACAGCGAGATGCGCTTGTGCTCCGCGTCGATGTCGGTGATCTTGACCTCGATCTCCTGACCCTCGGACAGGATGTCCTCCGGCTTGCCGATGCGGCGGTTCTCGATCTGCGAAATGTGGATCAGACCGTCGATGCCGGGCATGATCTCGGCAAACGCGCCGAACGTCATCAGTTTCACGATCTTGACGGGCACCACGTCGCCGACGTGATACTTCTCCTGGAAGACCGTCCACGGATTGGTCTCCGGCGTGCGGTGACCGAGGGAGATCTTGTGCTTCTCGGGATCGTAGGAAATGACGAAGACCTCGATCTCGTCGCCGACCTTGACGACGTCCGCCGGCGTCTTGATGCGGTTCCAACTCAGTTCGGACACGTGCACCATGCCGTCCACGCCGCCGATATCGACGAACGCGCCGTAGGAAGTGAGGCTCTTGACCTTGCCGAGGTACTTCTTGCCGACCTCGATCTCGCTCCAGACCTTCTCCTGCGCGGCGCGGCGCGCCTCACGCGCGACGTCGCGGATAGAGCCGACCACGCGCTTGCGCGCACGGTTGACCTCGGTGATGCGCAGCTGGACGTTCTGATTGACGAGTTCGCCCAGATCGCCGCCCTTGGGGATGCCGGTCTGCGAGGCGGGGAGGAAAATGCGGACGCCCTTGTAGTTGGCGACGACACCGCCCTTGTTCTCCTCGGTGACGGGCGCCTCGATGACGGTGCCCTCTTCGCTGAGCGCTTCGATGTCGTCCCATGCCTTGCCGGCCTCAAGACGCTTCTTCGACAGCGCCGCGGTACCCTCAACGTCGTTGACGCGGACGACGACCACTTCGATCTCGTCGCCGACCTTGACGATGTCTTCCGGCTTCACGTCCGGATCGGACGAGAGCTGCTCGATCGGGATGTAACCGGCGTGCTTCGTGCCCAGATCGACCTGGATCTCGGTGGCGCCGATCGCCGTGACGATGCCCGTGACCTTATCTCCGTTATTTAAAGTTTTGATGGACTGCTCGAGAAGTTCGGCAAAATTCTCCTCTCCCGCAGTTTCCGCAACCTTGATCTCTTCGCTCATTTTCTTGTTGACCTCCTTAATGATCCACGACGGGGTCGATGCACCCGCCGTAAGTCCCACGGTACAAACGCCGGAAAAGCGCGAGAGATCGAGATCGTCCGCACAATCCACCAATGACACGTTTCTGCATTGTTGCCTGCATATTGCAGCAAGCTTTCCGGTGTTGGAGCTGCTCGCGTCGCCGACGACCACCATGGCGTCGCAGCGCGCGGCAAGTTCCAGCGCTTCTTCCTGCCTTTTTTCCGTAGCTTCGCATATTGTATCAAAGATTTCGCAATTCGTAAATAGTTTTTTTGCAATTTTCCTGCAATTTATCCACAAATTTTGTGTGCTCGTCGTTTGAAAAACCATCAAATATGGCAAAACGCACCGATTTGTGTCCTCAAAAGCCCATTTTTGCAATTCTTCCGCCGTTTCGAAGATCAGAGGATCGGCGCACCAGCCGGCGATCGCCGTGACCTCCGGATGCGACCGCGTGCCGATGATGATGACGCGCCGCTCCCGCTCCGCCGCGGACGCGACGATCTTGTGGATGCGCGCGACGAACGGGCAGGTCGCGTCGATGATCTCCGCGCCGCGCTCGCGCAGCGCTTCGTACACCGCGCGGGGAACGCCGTGCGAGCGGATGATGACCGCGGCGTCGGGCGGAGCGTCGTCGGGCGATGCGATCTCCTGCACGCCGAGCGCCGCAAAATGCCGCACGACGTGGCGGTTGTGGATGATCGGTCCGAGCGTCACCGCCTTCTTGCCCTCGCGCACGGCCCTTTCGACCATGGCGACGGCGCGGTCCACGCCGAAACAGAAACCGGCGGTCTGCGCCTGTATGACGTTCATGCGTTTTCTCCCAGCTTGTAGACGCGGTCCATCAGTTCGTCTGCGTACTTCTGCAGCACCTCATGCGGCGCTTTTTTGTCCTCCGGCGGCAGCCTGTACGGCTCGCCGATGACGCAGCGCATCGGGCTGAACGGATACCGTTTCGTCTCCACGTACACGGGCAGCAGCGGCGTGTCGGTGCGCAGCGCGAACAGCACCGCGCCGGTCTTCACCCGCACGACCTTGCCCTTTTTCACGCGCGTGCCCTCGGGGAAGATGAAAAGATTCTCCCCGCTGCGCAGGGCGCGAAAGCTCTCCTTGATGGCGGCGACGTCATGCTGACCGCGCCGCACGCCGAACACGTTGCACTTGCGCAAAAACGCGCCCAGAACCGGCGTGCGCAACAACTGATCCTTCGCCATGATGCGCGGAAAGCCGTCCAGCTTCAGCGCCAGCAGCACCCAAATCGGGTCCGCCATACCGCAGTGGTTCGGGCAGATCACCATGTTGCCTTCGCGCGGGACGTTTTCGCGCCCCTTGATGCGGAACACGGGATGCCAGATGCGGAACACGACCGCACAGATCGCGTAGAGAACTTTGTAGATCATGCGCCCAGTTTCTCCCCGATGATTTTTTTGATCGCCTCGAACGTCTGCTCCAGCGTCATATCCGACGTATCGAGCAGCACGGCGTCCTCCGCCTGCCGCAGCGGTGCGACTTCGCGCGTGGAATCCTGCTTGTCGCGCTGGATCATATCGGCGAGGACCTTTTCGTAACTGTCCTTCACGCCCTTTTCCTGCAGTTCCAGCCAGCGGCGCTTTGCCCGCACCTCCGCCGAGGCGGTGAGGAATATCTTCACGTCCGCGTCGGGCAGCACGACGGTGCCGATGTCGCGGCCGTCCATCACGACGTTGTGCGTCCGCGCCAGATCGCGCTGCGTGTCCATCAGAAAATCGCGCACGCACTTGTGCGCCGAGACCTGCGAGGCATACATCGAGATCTCGGGCGTGCGGATCTCGCCGGTGATATCTTTGCCGTTTAAGTACATGTGCTGCACGCCGTCGCCGGGGTATTCGATGCGCACGTTGACGTCGTCAATGAGGCGGCGCACACCGTCGGCGTCGCGGCCGCCGATGCCGCAGATCCAGATGTAGTAGCCGACCGTGCGGTAGATCGCGCCGGTGTCGACGTAGACGTAGCCCATATCCTCCGCGACGCGGCGGGCAAAGGTGCTCTTTCCCGCGCCGGACGGACCGTCGATGGCGATGGCATGGAATTTTCCGCTCATTTCGTTTCCTCACTTTCCGCGCGTGAAGCCGCAAGTCCCGCGGACCTGCCGGTCGCCCACGCGATCTGTAAATTGAAGCCGCCGGTGTACGCGTCGAGATCGAGCAGTTCTCCGGCGAAATACAGTCCCTTGACAAGCTTCGAGCCCATCGTTTTGGGATCGACCTCCGTGACCGCGACGCCGCCGGAGGTGACGATCGCCTCCTCCAAAGGGCGTTTGCCGCGGATCGGGATCGGCAGTTTTTTGACCGTCTCGACGAGCCGCCGGCGCGCTTCGCGCGTCAGCGTATTCGCCGCGGTCTCCGGCGCGATGCTCGCCTGCGCCAGCACCGGCGCGATCAGCGCGCGCGGCAGAAGCTGCGTCAGCGCCGCCGTCATCGGGCTGTTCTGATATTGCTTTAGATCGCGCAGCACCCGCGCGTCCAGCGTCTCGCGGTCGAGCGCGGGCTTGAGATCGAGATATGCGGTGAAGCCTTCCTCCCGCCCCATGTTCGCGCTGGCGGAGAGCGTCAGCGGACCGTCGAGACCGAAGTCCGTCAGCCATACCTCGCCCTGCTCTTCATAGGCGGTCTTTCCGTCCGCGCGGCAGAGCGTCAGTCTGACGTTGCGCAGCTCCAGCCCCGCCGCCGCGCGGCAGACCGGCGCGTCCGAAATAAGCGGCACGAGCGAGCCCGTCGGCGGTACGACCGTGTGCCCGACCGCCTGCGCGAGGGCGTAGCCGTCGCCCGTCGAGCCGGTGCGCGGATAGGACGCGCCGCCCGTGGCGACGATCACGCGGCTCGCTGCAAAATCGCCGCGATCCGTCCGCACGCCGCAGACCGCGCCGCCCTGCAAAAGCAGCTCCTTCGCCGCCGCCCGCTGCACCGCGACGCCGAGCTGACGCATCCTTGCGCACAGCGCGTCGATCACGTCCGCGGCGCGGTCCGACTGCGGGTAGACGCGCCTGCCGCGCTCGACCTTCAGCGGACAGCCGAGGTCTTCAAAAAACGCCATGACCGCCTGCGGCGGGAACGCGCGCAGCGCGGCGTGGAGGAATTTCGGGTTGGTGCAGATGTTTGCAAGGCAGTCGGGCACGTCGCAGTCGTTCGTGACGTTGCAGCGTCCCTTGCCCGTGATATACAGCTTTCTGCCGGGGCGGTCGTTTTTCTCCAGAACGACGACGCGGCAGCCGCGTTCGGCTGCCGTGATCGCCGACATCATGCCCGCGGCACCGGCGCCGACGATCAGCACGTCACACGTCGATGTTCTCATAGATGTCGTAATCCGCCCATAATTTTTCGAGATCGGTCAGCGATTCGGACAGCTCCTTGCCCAGCTTGCGGCTGATGGCGACCACCAGCGCGTTGACCACGCTGAGCGGCGCGACCAGCGAATCGACGAACGAGACCATCTCGCTTTTCGCCAGCAGGATATGATCGGCGATGCGCGCGATCGGCGCCTGCAGGCTGTCCGTGATGGCGACCAGCCTGCCGCCGCCGGATTTGACGTACTGCATCGCGCTGACCGTGCGGCGGGAGTAGCGCGGCAGGCTGATGCCGATGACGACGTCGCCCTCGCCGCTGTGCATCAGCTGCTCAAGCATCTCACTCGACGCGGTGGACGCGACGAGCTGCACCCGGTCCAGCATGATGCGCAGATAGAAATTCAGAAAGCTCGCGATCGTAGAAGACGAACGTGCGCCGACGATGTAGACCTTTTTCGCGCTGACGATGGCGTCCACAGCCGCGTCCAGCGCCTCGCGGTCGAGGATCTCCGCCGTCCGCTGCAGCGTGCGGATGTCCGACTGGATGACCATGGACACCACGTCTTGATCGGCAAACTGCGTGTTCGCCGCCTCGACGCGCTGCACCGAGGTCAGCCGCGTCCGAAGGATCTCCTGCAGCGCCTTCTGCATCTCGGGATAGCCCTCGTAGCCGAGCTCCATCGCAAAGCGCACGACGGTCGATTCCGACACCTGCGCCGCCTGTCCCAGCTTGCTTGCGGTCAGAAACGCCGCCTTGTCGTACGATTCCAGTATGTAGGCGGCACTCCGCTTCTGCCCCTTGGAGAAGCCGCCCATGCCGTCCCGCATTGCGGTCAGTATGTCCGCACCCATAGTGTTCCTCCTGCTTTTTCGAAAACGTTTTCTGAATTGCAGCTTTATCATACTCCGTTTTTTGCCGCTTGGCAATGCTGTTTTTGAAAAAATGCAAGAAAAATTTCAGTTTTTCAGCGAGGCGATCTCCTCCGCGGTCAGATACCGCCACTTGCCGCACGGCAGATCGCCGAGCGAAACGGCGCCCTCGCGGATGCGGCGCAGCCGTGTGACCGTCAGCCCCGCCCTCTCGCACAGACGGCGGATCTGGCGGTTGCGTCCCTCGCGCAGCGTGATCTCCAGCAGCGCCGTCTCTCCGTCGTGCCGCAGCAGACGCACCTGCGCGGGCGAAGTTGCGCGCCCGCCGATCCCGATGGGCTTTGTCAGCGCCGTCTCCGCGCCGGGTATGTACCGGCTGACCCAGACCAGATAGACCTTTTCGATCCCGTGGCGCGGATGCGTCAGACGCGCCGCCAGCTCGCCGTCGTTCGTCAGCAGCAGAAGCCCCTCGGAGTACCGGTCCAGCCGCCCGACCGGGTAGACGCGCTCGCCGCAGTCCGCGACCAGCTCCGCCACGGTCCTTCTGCCGCGGTCGTCGTGCAGCGTGGTCAGAAAGCCGCGCGGCTTGTGCAGCATCAGGTAGACCGGCGCGGGCGCCTCGGTCAGCGGCGCGCCGTCCAGCTCGACGCGATCGGTATCCGGATCCGCGCTGTCACCGAGCTGCGCAGTCTCGCCGGTCACGCGGACGCGCCCCGCGGCGTTGATCGTCTCCGCCGCGCGGCGCGAGGCGACGCCGCAGCGCGACAGGAGCTTTTGGAGCCTTTCTCTCATACGTTCTCCTTATGTATGCGGACGGGCAATGCCCGTCCCTGCGAATTGCCGAAGCCGTAGTCCAGCAATTTGATATGGTCGTTCCAGTCGTCGCCGTCGCAGATCGTCACGGCGATCAGCCGCCGTCCTTCCCGCTCCGCCGCGCTGACGAGGATGCGTCCCGCCGCCCTCGTGTAGCCGGTCTTGACGCCGATGCAGCCGTCATATTTCCACAAGAGCTTATTGTGGTTGACGAGCGTGCGGTCGCCAAACGAGACGGTCTTGGTCGAGACGATCCCGCGGAACGTGTCGTTTTCCAGCGCGAAAGCCGTCAGCCGCGCAAGATCGGCGGCGGTGGAGTAGTTCTCCCCGCTGTCCAGCCCGTGCGGATTGGCGTAGTGCGTGTCGGCAAGCCCAAGCGCGGCGGCGCGTTCGTTCATGCGGCGGACAAACGTCTCCTCATCGCCGTCGAGATACTGCGCCAGCGCCGCGGCGGCGTCGTTGCCCGATTGGAGCATCAGCCCGTACAGCAGCTGCCGCACGGTGAAGATGTCGCCCTCGCGCAGGTACATCGACGAGCCCTCGACGCCGACCGCCTCCGGCTCTATCACGACCTGCGCGTCGGCGTCGCAGTGTTCCGCGATCAGCAGCGCGGTCATGATCTTGGTCGTGCTGGCGATCAGGCTGCGGGAAGAGGCGTTTTTCTCAAACAGGATCTCGCCCGTGTCGGCGTCGAGCAGCAAGGCGCTTTTCGCGGACACGGACGGCGCGGCAAGCGCCGATAAAAGCAGCACGGCGGCGGCAAGAAGCCCTGCCGCCGCGATGCGCGCGGTTCGTTTCATTGCAGATCACCCTGCATATTGTCTGCGTCCCCGCGCGGGAACATGCCTGTCAGTCTTTGGTTTTTCCGCCTGTTTTCTCCTGCACGAACGTCCAGATCTTATCGACGGCGTCCGGCACCTGTTCGATCACACGATCGACCGACGTGCTTGCCGGCATCGGGATCGGCAGGACGCGGCAGCTGCCGTCCTTGGAGATGAGAAACGCGATCGGCGTGATGTCCGCGACCGCACCGGCGCCGCCGCCGTAAGGTCTGGTCTCGCCGGAGTACTTGGTGGTGAATTCGCTGCCGCCGCCGGCGAAGCTGAATTTCACGCGGGAGATCGGGATGACGGTCGTGCCGTCCTCCGTGGTGATCGGCTGACCGATCACGGTGTTGGAGTCCGCCATTGCGCGGATCTTCTCCATGGAACTTTCCATCATTTCACTGATCGGATTTGTCATGTTTCTGCGCCACCTCTTCCGTTTTATCGTTTTTTCGTGTTTTCAGCCATCCGCGCAGCGCGTGCAGCGCCAGCGCGAGGATCTGTGCAAGCGTGATGCCCGCCTCCGCGCGGGCGGTCAGCGCGATCTTCCTGCGCTGCGGCTCGAACTGCGCCGCGAGATCGCGTTTTTTGATGCGGAACGTCCGCTCCAGCAGCGGCGTGACCGCGCCGATCGCCGCCCATGCCCTGCCGTAGTTCAGCGCCGCCTCCGCCTCGTCCGCGCCGCCGAACGCGGCGTGGAGCGTCAGCTCGTAAATGCAGATCTTCCGCCGCAGGCTGCCGAGCAGCTCCAGCCCCAGCCGCGCATAGTCGAGCAGCGTGGAGGGCTTCAGCTTCGGCTTCGGCTTTTCCTCCTTCGGCTTGTCTTCTTTCTTTTCTTTCTTCGGTTTTTCCTTTTTTGGCTTTTTCGGTTTCTCTTTGCGCGGCAGCAGCTTCAGCCGGAAGCAGAGAATACACAGCCACACGCGAAGCTCCTGCCCGTATTCGGCGCGGACGCGCAGCGGGATCAGCGACAGCGCGACGAGCGCCGCCAGCACGCCGAGCACGATCCAAAGCGCCGTCATGCCTCTTCAGGCGGCGGCTGCTGCGCCGCCTCCTCCGCCTTTTCCGTCTCCGCCGCCGCCTCCATGGCGAGCTGCTCGCCCGTTTTCAGCCGCACAAGATCGACCTCCGGCAGCTCGTCCAGCGACCGCAGTCCGAACGTGCGCAGAAAATCGGGCGTGGTGCGGTAGAGGATCGGTCTGCCCGGCACGTTCAGCCGTCCGCACTCCTCGATCAGCTTCTTGCTGACGAGCGCCGCCACGGAATACGAACTGTCCACGCCGCGGATCTGTTCGATGTACGCCTTGGTGGTGGGCTGGTAGTACGCCACGACCGTCAGCGTTTCCAGCTGCGACGCGGAGAGCCGCGGCGGCTTGCGCGTCTCCAGCGCGCGGGTGACGTAGTCCGCCATCTCGGAAGACGAGACCATCTGATAGGCGTTTTCCAGCCGCACGATACGCACGCCGCTGCGCTCATAGGAAAGGCGGTCGGCAAGCTCCCTGCAGGCGTCGTGGATCTCGTCCTCGTCCACCTCGAGCGTCTGCGCCATGCGCTGCGCGCTCACACATTCGCCGGCGGCGAACAGGATCGCCGTCACCGCTCTTTGGATATCGCTTCTCTCCATGTCAGGTCATATCCTCCGGTGTTTTCAGATAGGTCACCGTCGTCTCGCCGTGCTCCTCGCCGATGGCGACGGAGTTCAGCCGGCACAGCTCCAGCACGGCGAGGAACGTCGCCACGACCTCCGAACGGCTCTTGCTGCCGAGGAAGAGCGCGCGGAATTTCGCAACGCCGCGCGTGATGAGCCGCTTGAGGATCTCCGCCGCCTTCTTTGTGACGGGATACGGCTCTTTTGCCACGATCGCGCGGAAACCGGCGAGCACGGGCGGCAACTCGCGTCCCGCGCGGTCCGCCATCGCCGCCATCGCCTGCGCCAGATCCTCCGGATCGTGTTTGTAGCGGTACGTCCCGCCGCGGCGCAGCGGCTCCGGCTCCTTGGGGAACAGTCCGAGCCCCAGCTCGTTCCGCTCCTCGAGGAACTTCGCGCTCTGCTTGATCTGCTCGTAGGCGTCCTGCCGCTGGCGCTCCTCCAGCGTGCGGATCAGCAGCTCCATCTCGCTGAGCGCCTCCGCCTGCTCCGCCGCGCTGAGCAGCATCTTCGTCTTGATATACATCAGATGCGACGCCATGGCGATGAACTCGCTGGCGATCTCCATGTCCATGCGCTGCATCTCGTCGAGATACGCGAGATACTGCTCGAGGATGGAGGTGATGCTGACGTCCTGTATTTCGATTTTGTTCTTGCTCAGCAGCAGCAGGATGACGTCCAGCGGTCCGTCGAAATCCTCGAGCGTCTCCGCCTTGGAGTGCACCACGCCGGCAAGATGGTATTTCGGTTCTTCCATAGTTTGCCCCGTTTTTATCGGATTTGAAGTCATTATACCATTTCTTCCCGCGTTTGGCAAGATTTATACCATATATTGTGGTTGCATTTTTTCGGATCCCGTTCTATAATATTTTAGAACAAACGTTCGATAACAGAAAGGAGGGCGGCGCGATGGAGGTCGGGAGCCACCCGATTCAGGTGCTGTCCGTGTGCGGCGCGGACGGCAAGCTGCAGCCGCTGCGGTTCCGCTTTGAGGACGAGGCGCATCAGCTGCACACGGTCGAGATTTCAGAGGTCGTCGATATGCGGCGCACCGCGCACGTCGGGATCGACGCGCTGTGCTATCTCTGCAGGGCGGAGCTGGACGGGATGCACCATCTGTTCGAGCTGCGCTACGCGATCCGCAGCCACCGCTGGGATCTGGCGCGGAAGCTGTACTGATATGGAAAAGATCATCTTTCACGTGGACGTGAACAGCGCGTTTCTGTCTTGGACGGCGGCGCACCGCGTGCTGGTGCTGGGCGAGACGCTCGATCTGCGCACCGTCCCCGCAGTCGTGGCGGGCGAACGCGCCGAGCGGCGGAGCATCATCCTCGCCAAGAGCATCCCCGCGAAAAAGTACGGGATCCAAACCGGCGAGCCGGTCGGCAGGGCGCTGGACAAGTGCCCCGGTCTGACCGTCGTGAAGCCGGATTATGAGCTGTACGTCACCGCGTCGCGGCAGCTGATCGCGCTGCTGCGCGAGTTTTCCCCGACGGTCGAGCAGTATTCCATCGACGAGGCGTGGGTGGACATGACCGGCACGACGCGGCTGTTCGGTCCCCCGACGCTGGCGGCGGAGACGATGAAAAACCGCATCCGCGACGAGCTGGGCTTCACCGTGAACATCGGCATCTCGTCGAACAAGCTGCTTGCCAAGGTCGCGAGCGATTTTGAAAAGCCGGACAAGGTGCACACGCTGTTCCCCAACGAGATCCGCGGGAAGCTGTGGCCGCTGCCGGTGCGCGAGCTGTTTTCGGTCGGTCCCGCGACGGAGCGGAAGCTGCGCGAGATCGGCGTGCGCACGGTCGGGCAGCTGGCGCAGACCGATCCCGCGCTGCTGCGCAGGCGGCTGTATAAGCCCGGCGAGATCCTGTGGCACTTTGCCAACGGACGCGCGAGCGACAGGCTGCTCGCCGCGCCGGAGGCGAACAAGGGCTACGGCAACTCGATGACGACGCCGTGGGATGTGACCGCGTGGGAGGACGCGCGGCAGGTGCTGCTTTCGCTGTGCGAAACGGTGGGGATGCGGCTGCGGCGCGACGGCAAGCAGGCGGCGCTCGCCGCCGTTTCGATCCGCACGACGGATTTTTGCGACGCGGCGCGGCAGCGGTCGCTGGCGAGCGCCACGAACGTGACCGAGGAGCTGTACCGCGCGTCGTGCGCCGTCCTTGCCGAGCTGTGGGACCGGAAGACGCCGCTGCGGCAGCTCGGCGTGCGCGTGGGCAAGGTCACGGCGGACGGCGCGTGGCAGTACAGTCTGTTCGATCCGAAGGACTTCGTGCGGATGGAGAAGCTGGACGCCGCCGTGGACGCGATCCGCGAAAAGTACGGCGAGGACGCCATCCGCCGCGCACGGTTCCTCGGCGGCGGCGTGGCGGGCAGCATGGCGGGCGGTCTTTCCAAGGAGCGCCGCACCGGCGTGACGAAGCCCGTTCCGGCGGAAATTTATTAAAATCGCCGCGTTTTTCGGTAAACGCGGCGATTTTTGCAAGCAAACTGTCCGAAAATGCAATTGCTTTGTAAAAGAAACCGATATATAATGGTTTTGTCTATACAAAAAAATATCGGAGGTTTGCACCCATGAAAAAACTGATCGCGCTTGCGCTGTGCCTCGTGCTGCTGCTTGCGCTCGCCGCCTGCGGCGAGACCGGCACGGCGACGGTCGACAGCGGCGAGACCGCCGTGATGACCGACCCCGTCGAGGAGGACGACGCCGCCTGGCACGGCGAGCTGCCCCTCGTGCCCGAGGGCGAGGAGAAGACGCTGACCATCGGCATCCGCACCAGCGGCAAGGTCACCGACTACAAGGAAAACAGCTACACCAAATGGGTGGAGGAGCAGACCGGCGTCAATCTGGAGTTCGTCCAGTTCTCCGGCACGTCGAAGGACGCCGGCACGCAGGCGAGCCTGATGATGGCGGCGGGCGAAAAGATGCCCGACATCCTCTACGCCTTCAGCGGCATCAACAAACAGCAGGGCGAGGAGTACGGCGTGGACGGCTATTTCCTCGATCTCAACCCGTACTTCGAGCAGGGCTACAACTACTATCAGAAGCAGAGCATGCAGACGCTGTTCGGCGACGACGCGAACCGCGTCTATCACATGGTGATGGATCAGGGCATCGAGCCGACGACCGGCGGCCTTTACGACTTCCCCACCATGCAGGAGGTGCCGCTCGACACGCCGAAGTACCACGCGTGGATCAATCAGGAGTGGCTCGACGCGCTCGGTCTTGAGGCGCCGAAGACCATCGACGAGCTGTACGACGTGCTGGTCGCCTTCCGCGATCAGGATCCGAACGGCAACGGTAAAAAGGACGAGATCCCGATGATCGGCAAAGCCGACAACTCCTATAAGGATATCGTTCTGTATGTGATCAACGCGTACATCTTCTGCAACACCTCGTATCATTTCAACGTGACGGACGGCAAGCTGTGGATCCCGTACGACCAGGACGAGTACCGCCAGGCGCTGTGCTTCGTCAACAAGCTGGTCAAGGAGGGGCTGCTCAGCCCGCTGACGTGGACGCAGACCGCAAACGAGCTGAAGGCGCTGATCAACAGCACCGACGGCACCTACACCTGCGGCATCATCTGCGACCATGCGGACGTCGGCTTCGAGCCGGACAACGATTCGATCTTCCAGTACGTCCCGCTCCACCCGCTGGCGGACGAGACCGGTCGCGGCGGCTACTGCCCGCGCGCTTCGTATTCCGTGTCCTATGTGACGCGCATCACGGCGGACTGCGAGGACCCCGAGCTGGCGTTCAAATTCCTGGACTTCACCATGTCGCAGGAGAGCTATATGCGCCAGCGCTGGGGCGAATACGGCGTGGACTGGGAGTGGGCGGACGGCACGAAGGAAGGCAACATGGGCGGTCCGGCGAATTTCCGGCTTCTCTCCTCCAGCATCTGGAGCACGCAGAGCAATTCCATGTGGCACGTGGTCAACTCCGTCGCGTCGGAAAAATACTACACCTATGAGGTCGACTTCTCCGATCTGACCGACTGGGACACCAACCGCGCGATGAAGCTGCTGCAGAACTACGAGAACTGCGTGGACGCCGGTCAGCCGGACGAGGTGTTCACCTTCGTCAGCTACACGGCGGACGAGTACGAGGCGCGGACGGACGTCAACGCCGACGTGACCGACTACATCAAGACGTCGCGGACGCAGTTCTGCAACGGCATCCTCGATCCGAACAGCGACGCCGACTGGAACGACTATCTCGCCAATCTCAAGTCGCTCGGCACGTACGATCCGTGGATGAGCACGGCGCAGACCGCCTACTAGCGCACACTGCAATACTGATCCCCGCTCCGCGATGCCGCATGGCAGCGCGGAATTTTTATCCGCAGATAAT
>JAFSXP010000053.1 GCA_017443965.1 Oscillospiraceae bacterium | reverse complement strand
GTCGGGCAGCTCATAATCCAGAAGCTCGCAGACGCTCTCCACGCCGACGGAGAGCGGCAGCGCCGCCGCGACGTAAGGCTTCGGCGAGAAGCCGCCCGAATGCTTCAGCATGACGCCTGCGCGGGTAAAGGCGCGCTGCACGACGCGCATCAGATCGAGATGCGACAGGTAGATCGCGTCGCCGGTCTTTTCGAGCCGCAGTCTATGTATCGCAGACGCCTCCCTTCAGCAGCGCGTCCGCGCCGCAGCCAGCGCACCGCTCGCGGCAGGACGGCGTCGTCTTGCCCTGATAGGCGCGCTCGCGCTCACGCCAAAAGAACTCCTTGCGGATGCCGACGGACAGCGTGTCCCACGGCAGCGTTTCATCCCTGCCGAACTCACGCTGCGCGTAGTGCGCGGGATCGACGCCGCAGGCGTCGAACGCTTCGCGCCAGAGATCGGGGCGGAAATACTCATTCCATGCGTCGAGCTGCGCACCGCGTTTCGCCGCCTCGAGAAGCACCGGCGCAAGACGGCGGTCGCCGCGCGCCAAAACCGCCTCGAGAAAGCTCAGCTCCGCGCCGTGATAGCGGTAGTCCACATAGCGCGTGTGCAGATGATCCTTCAAAAGGCGCACGCGGCGCTCGTACTCCGCGGGCGTGATCTGCGCCTCCCACTGGAACGGCGTGAACGGCTTCGGCACAAAAAACGCCGTTGCCAGATTGATCGAAAGCGGGCGCTTTTTATTCGGTGCATTCTCTTTCCACACGCGGATGATCTTATAGACCAGATCAGTAATGCCCAAAACATCCTCGTCCGTCTCGGTCGGCAGACCGAGCATGAAATACAGCTTCACATTGTTCCACCCACCGGAGAACGCCGTGGCGCAGGTGGTCAGGATCTCGTCCTCGGTGACGTTTTTGTTGATCGCGTCGCGCAGTCTCTGCGTGCCCGCCTCGGGCGCGAACGTCAGACCGCTCTTGCGGACGGTCTGCACCTTTTCCATCAGTTCGCGCGAGAAATTGTCCGCGCGAAGAGACGGCAGCGACAAATTGACCATACGCGGCTCGCAGTGGTCGATCAGCGGCAGCGCAAGCTGCTCAAGCTGCTTGTAGTCCGAGGTGGACAGACTTGCCAGCGTCAGTTCGCTGAAGCCGGAATCGGCGAGGATCTCCCGCGCCTGACGAAGAAGCGTTTCGGCGCTGCGCGGTCGGACGGGACGGTAGCAGAAGCCCGCCTGGCAGAAGCGGCAGCCGCGGATGCACCCGCGGAAGACCTCCAGATTCGCGCGATCGTGCACGATCTCGGTCGACGGCACGATGCCGTCCGTCGGATAGTACGAACTGTCGAAGTCCTGCACGATACGCTTTGTCACGACCTCCGGCGCGCCGTCAAGCGGACGGATCGCGGCAAGGTCGCCGTTTTCGCCGTAGGTATGCTCATACAGCGACGGCACGTAGATGCCGTCGAGCTTTGCGATCTCATGCAGAAAGCGCTCCTTGCTCCAGCCCTCGGCTTTCGCCGTGCGGTAGAGGTCGAGCGTCTCGACCGTGACGTCCTCGCCCTCGCCGAGCGAGAAAAAGTCAAAGAAATCCGCCAGCGGCTCCGGATTATAGACGCACGTGCCGCCCGCAAAGACGATCCCCTCCAGACCGTGGCGGTCCTTTGCCAGCGGCTCGATCCCCGCGAGCAGCAGCATCTGCACGATGTTGGTGTAGGACATCTCGTAGCCGATGGTGAACGTCACCAGATCGAAATCCTTCACGGGGTCCTTGCTCTCAAGCGCGTAGAGCGGGATCCGGTGCTCGCGCATCGCCGCCGCCATATCGCCCCACGGCATGAACACACGTTCGCACCAGACGTCCTTTAGCGCGTTCATGACGCCGTAGAGGATCCGCATGCCGAGATTGGACATGCCGATCTCGTAGGTGTCCGGGAAACAGAACGCCACGCGGACGGAGACGTCTTCTTTATTTTTGATCACCTGCCGGTATTCGCCGCCGACGTAACGCGCCGGCTTCTGCACGGTCGGCAGGATGCGGTGCAACAGATCCGTCATAACGATCCGCCTTTCTTTCGTGCTTCCATTTTATCCCGCGCGCGGCGAAATTGCAACTACGTTTCCGTCCACGCGCGCAGCGCGATCACAGCGGCAGCTGCGGCGGGCAGCGGATCGCGCGAGCGGATCGAAGCATAGATCGCCGCCGCGCTGAGCGCCGCGCAGAAAAAAGCGGAGACGATCCGCGCGGCGCGGTCGCCGTACGGCACGAGAAACGCGCGGAGCATCCTGCCGCCGTCGAGCGGATAGACCGGCAGCAGATTGAAAAGCAGCAGCGCCGCGTGAAGAAGCGCGAAAAGCCGCCATCCGGGCAGCAGAGAAAGCGCGCAGAATATGAGATTTGCGGCAGGTCCCGCGGCGGCGCAGAAAAGCTCCTGACTGCGCGTCAGCGGCGTCGTCACGATCTCCGCGCCGAGCGCGCCGATGCGAACGGTATGGAGCTCCGCACGGCAAAGCCGCAGCGCGAGCAGATGCCCGCATTCGTGCAGAAGCGCGGCAAACAGCAGCAGTCCCCAGACCGTCCCGTAGCCGAGATACAGGAAAAACGCAGAGAGGATCGGCAGCAGCGGAGAGACGAGCAATCGCCCCCGAAACAGGCGCATTTTCACATCACGTCCGTTTTTTATTTTCTTTCGATGTTTATGCTTGACATTCCGCGGTCAGTCACATATAATAATCAAGCCGTCGGGGTGTGGCGAAGTTTGGTATCGCGCTTGGTTCGGGACCAAGAGGCCGCGGGTT
>JAFSXP010000052.1 GCA_017443965.1 Oscillospiraceae bacterium | reverse complement strand
TTGTTCATGGGATAGATCGCGTTGTTCGTCAGCGTGACCTCGCCGCGCTCGATCTCCCATTCGTTCTGACGCAGGGCGTTGAGCATCAGCTGCGCCGCGAGGTGCGCGTCGGTGATGCCAGCCTCCATGTTGTTGAAGTGCTCCTGGTCTTGGAACGTGCCCTGCTGCATCACCGTTCCGGCTTTGGTGATGGTCTTGGTGCCGTCCGCGTTGTCGGTGACGGTGTAGCGGTTGGACGGGCTGCGTACCTCGTCCTCCCAATAAGTTCTCTTATACATGGCCTACGCCTCCTTTTCCGTGATCGTGAAGTCAAACCAGAACAAGATGCCGGTTTCTCCCGACGAGACTGTGATGTTGCAGTCCTGATGCGCCCACAACTCGCCGGCAGAGCTGTAAAGCTCCACGCGGTTGACCGTGACCGTTCCGCTCGGAATGATGGAGAGGCGCGCGCGGACGGTGTTGCCGCCGACATAATCAATGTCGGTCAGTTCGGCCCGATAGTAGGTGCTGCCGACGCGGTATCGGGCGTAGGAAACGCGCCGCTTGATGTATCCGCGAATGTCGGTCAGCGCAGCGGTGTCAAGCATTATAATCCCTCCTTACAGTCCTTCGGGATCACTCCCGCAGGCGATTGTTGTATATTCCGCGCCGCCGCTATCGGTAAGCGCCAGAACACCGATATCATCGACGTCACCCTGCACCGCCGCGCTTGGATAGGTGCCGGCGTTGATCTCGCCCACGGCGGGCACGGTATAGAGCATGCCGCCCTTCGCCGTGTTCGCGTCGATACCGAGGTCGAGCAGAAGCCCTTGCGTCGCTGTCTCAGGGTATGTGCCACAGACGCGCACGGTGTAAATGACGTAGCCCGTTGCGACGCCGAGCTCCATGTCACAGCTCGTACGGTAGGCGATGGCGTCGTCTTCCAGATGCGAGCGCAGGGACTTGTAGAGGTTGACGGCGCGCACGATCTCGTCGTGCGACAAGACCACGTTCGGGTCTTCCGTCAGGTCGAGGACGATGCGGAAGTAGTACGGATCCCCACCGTAGTCAAACCATTCCTCCAAACTGGAGTTCGGGTAGATGACAGAGATCGCCTTCCGCACCGCGCCGTAGGTGCCGAGGTGCCGATGAACGTAATAGTTCGTCTTGATCTGCTCGCGCTGTACCTCGATGGGATAGTCGTATCCGTACCAGTCGATCTTGAAATCTTTGGCGAGAATATCAAGCAGCGGCTCCGGCAGCACGTCGATGCGGGTATAGATTTCTTCCTCCGGCAGCTCGGTCAGCCGCGTCGCCAGGGCTTTCGCAATGGCGGCGGCAAGCGCGGACATACGCTTGTCCTCCGAGAGGACGCGCGGGAGCTGCCCCAGGAAATTGACGGCGGAATACTCGTGCAGCTCATTCATCCTCAACGCCTCCGTTCGTCACTGTGACCGTGCTGACCGTGGCGATCTGCGGGACAGGATGATCAGGGTCGTTCCCGTCGTAAAGCGTGGTAAAGGTCGGCGCCGTGAGCGCCACGCGCTTGATGCCGGTCTGCATGAGCATGGAAATCAGTTTGGACGGGTTGATGTCGCGACCGAGCTTCCCGCACTGCCACGCTACATACTCGTTGACGGCCTTCGTCACGTTCGCCTGGATGGTCGCACTTTCCTCGGTGGCGTCGCGCGGGATGTAGTAGGTGAGCGTGATGTTGTAGGAAACGGTGGTCGGGTCGTCCATCACGACCTTATCGGTCAGCGGTCGCACGTCCTCCGCGCTGCACGCGGCGAGGATCGCGGCCTTCATGGTGGACGTCGCAATCGTGCCGTCGTCCATCAGCGCGAAGATGTGTACTTCTCCGGGCGTCGGGGAGTTCACGGCGACGTCGGCGATCTCCGAGGACACCGCCAT
>JAFSXP010000051.1 GCA_017443965.1 Oscillospiraceae bacterium | reverse complement strand
TTCTAGATTGCAGTTGGCAGACCGCAATTCTATTCTAACAGGAGGCTTCTTTTTCTGCTCAACTATATAATCCTTACCGAACCACACGTCTAACGTGTGGTTTTGGTATACAAAAAGAGCCTTGCAGGAAGCTCCTGCAAGGCTCTTTGCTTTCGGCTGCTTTACATCTGACTGCGGTACATCGCGGCAATCTCCTCGACGTTGGTGTCGCGCGGGTTGCCCGGGCGGCAGGCGTCGGCGTAGGCGGACTCGGCAAGGAATTGCACGTCCTGTTCCTTGAGGATGCCCTTCAGATCCGCGGGGATGCCCACGTCGGCGGAGAGCTTGCGCACCGCGGCGATGGTCGCGTCGGCGGCAGCCTCGTCGGTCATGGCGTCGATGCCCTCGACGTCCATCGCCTTGCCGATGGCGCGATAACGCTTGTACGCCGCGGGCTTGTTATATTCCAGACCGACCGGCAGCAGGATCGCGCAGGCAACGCCGTGCGGCGTGTCGTACAGCGCGGACAGTCCGTGCGCCATCGAATGGACGATGCCCAGTCCGACGTTGGAAAAGCCCATGCCCGCGATGTACTGACCGAGCGCCATGCCCTCGCGTCCCTCGGGCGTATTGCGCACCGCGCCGCGCAGGTTGGCGGCGATCAGGCGGATCGCCTCGAGGTGGAACATATCGGAGATCGTGCAGGCGCCCTTGGTGATATAGCCCTCGATGGCGTGCGTCAGCGCGTCCATGCCGGTGGCGGCGGTCAGTCCCTTCGGCATGGAGGACATCATATCGGGATCGACGACGGCGACCTCGGGGATGTCGTTGGTGTCCACGCAGACGAACTTGCGTTTTTTCTCCACGTCGGTGATGACGTAGTTGATCGTGACCTCCGCGGCGGTGCCGGCGGTGGTGGGCACGGCGATGGTGAAGACCGCGTGCTTCTTGGTCGGCGCGACGCCCTCCAGCGAGCGCACGTCGGCAAATTCGGGATTTTCCGCGATGATGCCGATCGCCTTGGCGGTATCCATGCTGGAGCCGCCGCCGATGGCGATGATGCAGTCGGCGCCCGCCGCCTTGAAGGCCGCCACGCCGCTCTGCACGTTTTCGATGGTGGGATTCGGCTTGATGTCGCTGAAGACGGTGTACGCGAAGCCCGCCTTGTCGAGAAGCGCCGTGACCTTCTGCGTGACGCCGAATTTGATGAGGTCCGCGTCCGAGGTGACGAACGCCTTTTTGCAGCCGTGCTTTTGCAGCTCCGGCACGATGTTTTCGACGGCGCCGTGGCCGTGATAGGAAACGGTGTTCAGTACGATGCGACTTGCCATGATACATTCCTCCAAATCAGATTTTCGGCGTGTCCGCCGTGTTTTTTCCCAGTATAACCCATCCGGCGGGGAAAGTCCATCCGCGCACAGGGCATAGTTATGGATTATCGAACAACTATTTTGCGATTTTTTTATGCCGCAGCCGTTTTTTTATGCTATAATACACAACAGATACAAAAAACGCAGTCAAACAGGAGGAAAACGACATGAAAAAATGGATCGCACTGCTTCTGGCGCTGGTGCTGACGCTCGGTCTTGCCGCCTGCGGCGGCACGCCCCAGACGGCTGAACCGGCAGAGCCGACGGAAACGGCGGAAACCGAAACCGCCGGTCTGGAATTCACCGATGAGATGGCGCGCGCCACCTACACGGGCATCTACGACGACCCGCAGTGGGACGGCACGCTGCCGCTGGTGCAGCCGGGCGAGGACAACGTAATCACCATCGGCCTGCTCGTCAACGCGAAAGTCAGCGATTACGATGACAACGCCTATACGAAATGGCTGGAGGAACAGACCGGTCTGGATCTGCAATTCGTTCTGTTCAGCGGCACCTCCAGCGACCTGAAAACACAGGTCAGTCTGATGATGGCGAGCGGCGAAAAACTGCCGGACATCCTGCTGGGCACCAATCTCGGCGCGACTGTGGTTGCGGAATACGGGCACGACGGCTATCTGACCAATCTGGCGTCGCTCTTTTCCACCGACGCGTACTATATGTCGCAGGCGCTGCACGAGCAGTATCCGGACGACGAGGCATACGCGAAAAAACTTCTGCAGTTCCAAGCGTATCTGGACGATCCCAGAACGCACGAGGTTTACAGTTTCCCCACGAACTACATGACGCCCATCGACGCCGCCGACAACCAGATGTGGATCAATCAGGACTGGCTGGATGCGCTCGGTCTGCAGGCGCCGACCAACCCCGAGGAACTCTACGAGGTGCTGAAGGCGTTCCGCGACAGCGATCCGAACGGCAACGGCAAAAAAGACGAGATCCCGATGATCGGCATCGACGGCAAGCGGTCTTATGACATCATCAGTTATATCATGAACTCGTTCATCTACTATATGCCCACCTACAAATTCATCGTGGAGAACGACGTGGTCTGCTCGCCGTACGATCAGCCGGAATACCGCGAGGGACTGATCTACATCAACAAGTTGGTACGCGAGGGGCTGGTCGATCCGATGACGTGGACGATCGCCAAGGAAGAGGTGACGTCGCTGCTCAATCCGTCCGGCGACCAGACCGTCGGCATTGCCGCCTACGTCGGCGAGGCCTTCCAGGAGGGCAATCCCAGCGTGGAGTCCTACGTCCCGCTGGACTATATGACCGCCTCCACGCCGCGCGGCGGCTATTTCCCGCTGTACGCCGACACCATCAACAGAACGTGCTACATCACCGCCGACTGCGAAAACCCGCGGCTGGCGTTCCGTCTGCTGGACTTCATGTGCTGCGGCGAGAGTTATCTGCGGCTGCGCTGGGGCGAAAAGGACGTGGACTGGGAATACATTCCCGAGGATGAAAACCTGCCCGGTCACTCCGGCGGCAAGGCAAGGATCCGCGTGCTGCACGACGGCGTGTTCCAGACCGTGAACAACCAGACGTGGCACACACAGCAGACGATGGCGTCCGAGGGCTACTGGCAGATCTACCAGCCCGCTTACGACGGCACCTACTACGGCGAGATCTACGGCGATCTGCAGCAGCAGTATCAAAACTGCATCACACACGGGCAGCCGGAGCAGGTCTTCTACGCTATGCTGCGCACCGAGGAAGAGGACGAGGAATACAACGCCTGGACCTCCGACCTGACCGAATATATCAAATCGTCGCGCGCAAAATTCTGCGTGGGCGAATGGGATCCCTCGAACGACGCGCAGTGGGAATCCTATCTGAAGGATCTGGAGGGTCTGCACTACTACACCGCTTGGGTGGAGATCGGGCAGAACGTCTGGGATCGGATGTATAAATCGTAACACGACGCTTTGGAGGGAAACGACATGAAAAAACGGATCGCACTGCTTCTTGCGCTGGTACTGACGCTCTCGCTCGCCGCCTGCGGCGGCACGACCGGAACGCCCGAAACGACCGCGCCGACGGAAACCGCCGAGCCTGTCGCCGAGAGCGCCGGACTGGAATTCACCGACGAGATGGCGCGCGCCACCTACACGGGCATCTACGACAATCCGCAGTGGGACGGCTCGCTGCCGCTGGTGCAGCCGGGCGAGGACAACAAGATCACCATCGGTCTGATCGTCAGCGCAAACGTCAGCGACTACGACGACAACGCCTACACCAAATGGGTGGAGGAGCAGACGGGCGTGGATATTCAGTTCGTTCTGTTCTCCGGCAGCACCAGCGACGTCAAGACGCAGCTCAGTCTGATGATCGCCAGCGGCGAAAAGCTGCCGGACATCATCCTGGGCGTCTCGCTGGGCGTGAGCACGATGAAGGAATACGGGCACGACGGCTATCTGACCAATCTGGCGTCGCTGTTCTCGACCGACGCGTACTATACGGCGCAGGCACTGCACGAGCAGTACCCCGACGCGGCGGCGTATGAAAGAAAGATGACGCAGTTCGCGGCAAATCTGGACGATCCCACGACGCATGAGGTCTACTGCTTCCCCGCGAACTTCATGACGCCCATCGACGCGGTGGACAACCAGATGTGGATCAATCAGGACTGGCTGGATGCGCTCGGTCTTGAGGCGCCGACAAATCCCGAGGAGCTGTACGAGGTGCTGAAGGCGTTCCGCGACGGCGATCCGAACGGCAACGGGAAAAAGGACGAGCTGCCGATGGTCGGCGTAGACGCTAAACGGAACAACGACGTGATCGGCTATATCCTGAACTCGTATCTCTACTATCTGCCGACCTACAAGTTCCTCGTGGAGAACGACACGGTCTGCTGCCCCTACGATCAGCCGGAGTACCGCGAGGGACTGATCTACATCAACAAGCTCGTCAGCGAAGGGCTGATCAGCCCGATGACGTGGACGATCACGGACGGCGAGCTGGATTCGCTCATCAACGCGGACGGCGATCTGACCGTCGGCATCACCGCCACCGAGGGCGAGCATTTCGCCGAGGGCAATCCCAGCGTGGAGGCGTATGTGCCGATGGATTACATGGACGCTTCCACGCCGCGCGGCGGCTACTACCCGCTGTATGACGACACCATCGCGCGCAGCACCTACATCACCGCAGACTGCGATAATCCGCGGCTGGCGTTCCGGCTGCTGGACTTCATGAACTGCGGCGAGAGCTATCTGCGCCTGCGCTGGGGCGAAAAGGACGTGGACTGGGAATACATCCCCGCGGACGAGCATCTGCCCGGTCATTCCGGCGGCGAGGCGAAGATCCGCATCCTGCGCGACGGCGTGTTCCAGTCCGTGAACAACCAGACGTGGCACTGGCAGCAGACGATGGCGTCCGAGGGCTACTGGCAGATCTACCAGCCCGTCTACGACGGCAGTTACAACGGCGAGATCTATGGCGATCTGCAAAAGCAGTATGAAAACTGCATGAAGCGCGGGCAGCCGGAGCAGGTGTTCTACGCCATGCTGCGCACCGAGGAGGAGGACGCGGAGTTCAACGAATGGAACGCCGAGCTCAACGAATACGTCAAGTCGGCGCGGGCGAAATTCTGCGTGGGCGAATGGGACCCGTCCGACGACGCCGCCTGGGAGAGCTATCTCAAGGAGCTGGAAGGTCTGCACTACTACACCGCGTGGGTGCAGATCGGGCAGAACGTCTGGGATCGGATGTATAAAAAGTAAGAGGGGGCATCTCCATGGCAACACTTTCCGTCGGCTTCGGCCGCACAGACATCACGCCGAAGGAATCCGTGCCGCTGTGCGGCTACGGCAACACGTCCCGCCGAATGAGCGGACCGATCTTGGACCCGTTGTACGCGACGTGTCTTGCCTTTTCCGACGACGAAGGCAGCGTTGTGCTTGCCTTCGCGCTGGATCTGACCTCCCCGCGCACCGCGTTCCGCGACCGCCTGCTGGCGTCGATCGGAGAAGCGACCGGCGTTGCGCCGGAGCGCATCCTGTGCTCGTGCAGCCACAACCACTCCGCCCCCGATCTCGGCAACGACGAGCAGCCGAGCATCCCGCGCTACATCGACTTTCTGGAGACGCAGCTCATCGCCGCGGCAAAGGCGGCGATGGCGGACCGCGCGCCGGCAAGCTTGCAGATCGGCAGCATCGAAACGCAGGGGTTGAATTTCGTCCGCCACTATCTGATGGCGGACGGCACCTACGCCGGCGACAATCACGGCTCGTTCAAAAAATCCACCATTGTCCGCCACGAGACCGAGGCGGATCACATCTTGCAGATGATGAAGATCCTGCGCCCCGGCAAGCAGGAGATCCAAGTCGCCAATTTCCAGATGCACCCGCACCGCGCCGGCGGCGCGACGAAGCCGGAGGTGACCTCGGACATCGTCGGCGCGTTCCGCAGCGAGGTCGAGCGGCAGCAGGGCTGCCTGTTCGTCTACTTTTCGGGCGCGAGCGGCAACGTCAACGGCCACAGCCGCATCCCGGAGGAGAACATCACGCCGGACTATATCGCCCACGGCAAGGCGCTGGCGGACTATGCCGCCCGCGTGCAGTACCGCGACGTCCGCGCCGGCGCGGTGCGCTTCGCCTGCAAGGTGCTGGACGAGAAGGTGGATCACAGTCGGGACGGCGACGTGCCCAAGGCGCGCGAGGCGGTGGCGGCGTGGAAATCCGGTATGCCGCGCGAGCAGTATAAGCCGATCATCCGCGCGCTCGGGTTCCACAGCCCCTATCACGCGAACGCGGTCATTGCAAAATCGGAGATGGGCGAAAGCTGGGAAGTCCCGCTTTGGGCGTTTTCCATCGGCGACGTCGCCTTTGTCGCCGGACCTTACGAGATGTTCGACACCAACGGTATGCAGATCAAGGAAGCGTCGCCCTTTGCCATGACCTTCGTCCTGACCTGCACCAACGAGTTCCGCGCCTATTTCCCCTCGGCGCTCGGCTTCGAGCACGGCGGCTACAGCGTGGATATCTGCCGCTTCACCCCCGGCGTCGGCGAGCGCGCGGTCGAGGAATTTCTCGCGATGCTGCGCGGACTGAAAGAATAATCCGGCGGGAAAGGGGGCGCGGAGAATGGAAACCGAAAACACAACGATGCTCACGATGCCCGAACGCAGCGTCGGCAGCTATGACCGCGCCGCTTTCCGCGGGAGTTTTCTGCACCGCAAGCTGCGCCATCTGGGGCTGTTCATGGCAAAATCAAAAGCCGCCTGCGTCTTCCGCGACGAAAACGCACGGCGGCTTTCCGCAGACGCCGCCGCCTACGAGCGGGAGGCGTCCGACCTGCTGCTGGCGTCTTCGCTGACGGCGGAGGGCAGCAACGAGGACGTGTGCCGCCTTGTGTTCCGTCTGCGGCAGCAGCGGCTGGGCAACGGGATATTTCAGCGCGAATATCTGCGCGGCGGCGAGCCGCTCGGCGTGACCGCGCTGGATCAAAGCCGCTTCTGCGAGACGCTTTGGCGACGCGGCACGGTCGTATTCTACCTGTCCGAGCCGCGCTTTGCGCCGAATTTCCGCCGCGACGCTGCGCAGGCGGCGAAGGAGGGCAAGGCGATCTTTGCGCTCGCGTTCCCCAACGATCCCGCACTGCCGGATGAGAAGACGCTGCAGGAGCTTGTCGGCACAGACGCGACCTGTCTGCCGCTGCCGGAGTCGTTCGGCTGCGCCGATCTCGCCCGCGTGCCGGAGCACGATGCGCTGCGCCGCGCCGTGGAGAGCGGCGACGCTTTTTTCTGCGGCTACGGCGAGGACGCGCTGCTCAACGCGCGGCGGCTGCGGCTGCCCGCGGAGATCACCGTGCTGCCGCAGGGGATGCCCGCGCAGGCGCTGACCGGTCTTTTCACGCGACCGGGCGTCTGCCGCCTGTACGTGCCGCAGGGCTTCGACCCGATCCCCGACGTGCCGCTGGTCAGGCCGACGCGGCGCAGCTGGTTTCAGCTTGTGCCGCTCGCTGAACAGTACGGCGAATCGGTGTATTTCCGCACCGCGGACGAGTGCGCCGCGCTCGACCCGGGGCTGTTCTGCAATCTCTACGACGACCATCTGCCCCCGCGCAGAGAGCCGGATTTCGTCCTCTGCGGCGATCTGCCGTCTTCGCAGCGGGCGCATCTGCGCAAAAAGCTGGACGCGCTGACAGGCGTCCGCTGCCTTTCAGGCGCGTTCGACCCCGAGCGGTTCGACACGCATCCGCCCGTGTACGACGCGAGCGAGCAGCAAAACCTCATTCTGACGGACGGTGTGCTGATCGCGCCGCAGACAAAGACCGTTGTCTATCCCGGCGGCAGCGAGGCGGTCTCGCCGCGCGCGTTCTTCTTCGACCGACGCGGATCGGGCGCCGCCATCGTGTCAAACTTTTCGTATTTCTTCACCGGAAAGCTCGCGGATGCCTACGACCGTCTGCGGCTTGACCGCCCGCGCGAGCAGCTCGGCGGCGCGGCGGGTCACGTGGATTTCCGCCGCTGCGCGGACGAAAACGGACAGCGGCGCGAGAGCTTCCCGCTCTACCGCAAGGCGTGCCTCGCCGCCAAAAAGGGCGGCGGCTACACGGCGTTCCGCTTTGCGCTGGGCGGCGGCTGCGTGACGCTGAACGGTCTGCCGCTGCGCTGGGAGACGCCGAACGATCTCTCGCGCGACGTGACGGTGTTCACGCCCATGCTGTCCGCGCGGGACGAGGACGCCGACGCGCACACCTACCGTCTGCCCGTCGGCGCGGGACGGCTGAATTTCGTGTTCATCGGCGACCGTCTGCTGACCGCGCGGCAGGGCGACGTGCTGCTGCCGCCGGTCGGCGTGGTGCTGTCCGTGACGGGCGCGGCGGCAAAGGACGCGCTGACGCTGCTGGGAGAGTCGGACACGGACGGGTATTTCGGCGTTGACAACATCGGCGTGTCGATCCGTCTCGATCCGCCGGACGGCTTCACGGAAGACGAATGGGACGCGCTGGAGTGGATCTACGGCGGCGGGCTCGGGCTGATCGACGGCGCCGACGAGGTCACGCGCGAGAATTTTTTGCAGTGGTGCCGCACGGAGGGCTGGCTGTCCCCACTTTCGCGGCAGACGCAGGAAAGCGCCCAGCACACGCTGAAGCGCCATCCCCGGACGGGCGTCGGCGTGACGGAAAAAGGCGAACTGTTCGTACTTGTCTTCTCCGGCAGATCGCCGCAGTCGCTCGGTGCGGACTACATTGAGATGGTGCAGATCGCGCGCCGTCTGGTGCCGGATATCCGCACGTTCATCAATTGGGACGGCGGCGGCTCGTCGGTGCTGGGACTGCTGGAGGGCGACCGCTTCGCGGAGATCAGTCTCCCCTCGCCCTCGGACGAGAGCATCATGGGCATGGCGCGCCCGATCAATACGATGATCGTCGTCGAGCCGTAAAAAAGCACTTGCACCGCTTGGCGGTGCAAGTGCTTTTTTTATGCCTTTTTGTGGGATCACGGGGTGACGACGTTCGTCTCGTTCGGCTCGGTCGTCGGCTCTGCGCCGCCGTTATTGAACATGAAGCCGCCGGTCAGCTCGCCGCCGGTGATGTTCACCGTACCGCCGTCCACGCCGAAGTAGCCGGTCAACGTGCCGCCGGTGATATTGACGGTATCGCCCGTCCACGGACCGACGCCTCGACCGTCAGCGCGCCGCAGCTGGTGAATACGCCCGGTATCCCGCTTTCGATCGTGATCCAGCCGGAGCCGCTCAGTGTGCCGTTCTCGTCCACGGTCAGCGTGTGCCCGTTGAGATCAAGCGTCTCAGAGGTGCTGATCGTGATCTCCGTGCTGACGGTCACGTTCTGCAGCAGCGTGATCGTCGGCGGATAATAATTGAACCAGTCCGGATTATCCGCGGCGATCTGCTGTACCTTTTCCGGCAGCTCGTTCAAAAAGCTTGTGTTCTCCGCCGCGGCAAACGCATCCTGCAGCGTCGGATAGCGCACGGGATCCAACGCGCCGTACACCTAATTGTAGTTTTCGCCGTCGTAATCGAGGTAGCTGTAACGCAGTGTCGCGGCGGCAACGTCGTCGGTCGCCGACGCGGTGAAGGACAGCAGTCCCACACAGAGCGCCAGCACCGGAAGCAGGGCGAGAATTCTTCCGCGATGTTTCGGTTTCATGGTCGTGCCTCCGTAATTCTTTTTTCGCCTCGTCGGCGTTTTTTTCATTATACATGATAATCCGCCGTGTGAAAAGCACCATTTTTCGATCATCCCGCATCAAGCGGCTGCGGCTTGTTTTGAATTCTTTTTTTCACGCGATAGTCCACGATCAGCCCGATCACCGCGGAGAGCAGCGTCACCGCGCTGCTCACGAGCGCGAACCGGTTCGTCACAATCGCCGCGTAGGCGATCATCATCGACTGCACGAACAGATTGATGATCCGTGTGTGATGGGGATTTTTGAAATAGAAGCCGAGGGTGGAGAGGATGCTCGCCGCCGCGGGGAGCAGGCTGTGCCAGCCCGCCCACGTGTAAAGCGGCATCGTCGCGAAGAACAGAAGAAACGCCCACAGCCACACGGGCGAGGACGCCCATTTTTTCTTCCCTCTGAAATAGAAGATCAATTCCCGGATGATCGCGATCGCGTTCTGCGCGCAGCCGGTAAAGGCGACGGCGCCCTTGAACAGGTAGTTTGCGGACCACAGCACATCGTCGGCAAGCTTTATGCCGATCATGCGCGAGCGTTTCCTGCTGAGCAGGATAAAAAAGGAGACGACCGTCGCCAGTACGCCCGTAACGATATACAAGACCGAAACCGCGTCTGTCTGCACAGCGATCACCCCGAAAGCTATCATAGCGCGCGGGAGGGGTCTTGTCAATGAGAGGATGGAGAGAAAAGCAATATCACTCGCCGCAGGCGAATATCACAGAAAAAACCACGCCTGCGGCGTGGTTTTTTCTGTATAAGAGTGTACAAACGTAACGTCTTATCATCTCGACAAACGGGAAGTTACCTGATTGCTTTCAATGTGTAAGTGGCACCCCAGTTTTTCAGAATCGTGACAGACGAAAAACCGGCTTTGATCAAAGCTTCCTTTTCGTGTTCGACGGTTAATGGAGTGTCGTAGTGATAAAAAGCCTCATCCGCTATGTTCTGCTCTTCTTTCAGACGAAGCAGCTCATGTCGATAAAACTGCTCTCCTTCCATGGACAATGCGAAATAATCCGTCA
>JAFSXP010000050.1 GCA_017443965.1 Oscillospiraceae bacterium | reverse complement strand
CGTGAACGCGGGCGTGCTCGTCAAGGGCGGCGGCACGACCACGATCACCGGCGGCACGATCACGACCGACGCGAACGGCGCGAACGGCGTGTTCTCCTACGGCGGCAACGGCGGCAAGAACGGCACGTCCGGCGACGGCACGACCGTCGTCATCAAGGGCACGACCATCACCACGACCGGCGACGGCTCGGGCGGCATCATGACCACCGGCGGCGGCGTGACACAGGCGAGCGATCTGACCGTCACCACGAGCGGGCGGTCGTCCGCGGCGATCCGCACCGACCGCGGCGGCGGCACCGTCACGGTCACGGGCGGCACCTACACCACGAACGGTCTCGGCTCCCCCGCGATCTATTCGACGGCGGATATCAACGTGTCGAACGCGAAGCTCGTATCCAACCTCTCCGAGGGCGTGTGCATCGAGGGACTGAACTCCATCACGCTCACGGACTGCGATCTGACCGCGAACAACACCAAGCGCAACGGCAACGCGACGTTTTTGGACAGCATCATGATCTATCAGTCGATGTCCGGCGACGCCGCCAGCGGCACAAGCCATTTCACGATGACGGGCGGCAGCCTGACGAGCAAGTCGGGGCACGTCTTCCACGTGACGAACACGAACGCGGTCATCACGCTCTCCGGCGTGACGATCACGAACGAGGACAGCGAGAACGTCCTGCTCTCCGTCTGCGACGACGGCTGGAACGGCGGCAACAACACGGCGACGCTCAGCGCGTCCGCGCAGAAACTCACCGGCGCGATCCTGGTCGGCAGCAATTCCACGCTGACGCTGGAGCTGACGAACGGCTCGACGCTGGAAGGCCGCATCGACGGCAGCATCACGAACGCGAGCGGCAAGACCGTCTCCACCGAGGTCGGCACGGTGTCCGTCACGCTGGATGAAGGCAGCACATGGACGCTGACCGGCGACAGCTACGTGACCGAATTCCACGGCGACGTTGCCAATGTCATCACGAACGGCTACACGCTGTACGTAAACGGCGTCGCGCTGACGGGAACGAACTGAAATAACGCACGGCGGGCGTCGGATCGACCATCCGACGCCCGTTTCTTAAAAAATCTGAAAAAACTTCTTTTGAAATTTCAGACGCTTTTTAGCGTGATGTTGATAATAAGAGGCAGAAAGAACACATGACGGGAGGGAGATCCCATGGCATTCAAAGCAAGCTTTCGGAGAAAAGAGGTCAAGTTCCTGCTGACAGCCGAACAGGCGGCGCAGCTGCTGACGCGGATCGCCGACCGGATCGAGCCGGATGCGTATCCGCACAGCGCCATCTCCAATCTCTACTATGACACGCCGGACTTCCGGCTGATCCGCCGCTCGCTGCAAAAGCCGGACTTCAAGGAAAAGCTGCGGCTGCGCTGCTACAGCACCCCGACGGACGGCTCGGACGCTTTTCTTGAAATCAAGCGCAAGGTGGAGGGGATCGTCTATAAGCGGCGCGCGTGCCTGCCCTACGGGGAGGCGGAGGAATCCCTCCGCTGCGGCACGATCCTGCATGACGGGCAGGTCTTCCGCGAGATCGAGTGGATGTACCGCCTGTATCCCGGGCTGGCGCCCGCGATGATGATCGCCTATGAGCGCGACTCCTTCCGCGGGCTCGAGGATCCCGAGCTGCGGCTGACCGTCGACCGCGAGATCCGCTGGCGCACACAGCAGCTCGACCTGTCGGCGGGGACCTGCGGCGAGGCGCTGCTGCCCGCCGAGATGCGGCTGCTCGAGGTCAAGATCCCCGGTGTGATGCCGCTGTGGCTGGCGCAGGCGATGAGCGCGTGCGGGATCCGCCGCACGTCCTTTTCCAAATACGGCAGAGCATACGAGACGATGCTCCGTCAGAACGAGACAATGGAGGTAGAGAAATATGCTTAACGGTTTTCTTGCAACACTGTACACCGACGGCGTGACGCCGCTGAATTTCGCGATCGTCGCGGCGCTGTCGCTGCTGCTGGGGTTCGTGATCTCTCGCTGCCACCGCGCCGCGGTCGGCGAAAAGGGGAGCATGACGACGGCGCTGATCTTCCTTCCGTTTCTGGTACAGATCGTGATCCTGCTGGTGAACGGCAATCTCGGGACCGGCGTCGCCGTTGCGGGCACCTTCGGGCTGGTGCGCTTCCGCTCCGCGCCCGGCACGGCGCGCGACATCACGACCATCTTCCTCGCGGTCGTCGTGGGCATCGCCTGCGGCATGGGCTACGCGGTGCTTGCCGTCGCGGCGGCTGCGGTCGTCTGCGTGATCCTGCTGCTGCAGCGCAAGCTGCCGACGCACGCCGACAACGGCGATCGCAATCTGAAGATCACGATCCCGGAAAATCTGGACTACGCCGATCTCTTCACGGATCTGTTTGAGACCTACACGGAGCGGCATACGCTGCAGGAGGTCAAGACCGCCAACATGGGCAGCCTCTACAACCTGCATTTCACCGTCCGCCTGAAGGATACGGCAAAGGAAAAGGAATTCATCGACGAGCTTCGCGTCCGCAACGGCAATCTGGAGATCAGCTGCGGCAGGACGGGGCTTGTCAAAGAGGGCAAGGAGATCCTGTGAACATGAAAAAGTATCTTGCGATCATTCTGGCAGCCGCGGCGATCGCCGCGCTTGTGGCGGTCGCCCTGCTGCGAAACGGCTCGGCGGGAGCCGACGGCGTGCGGGTCTTCACGTTCCGCGACGACGGCGTCAGCTTCTCCGGCGGCAGCACGAATTATGAGATAAGCGGCACACAGGTGACGATCACCGGCAGCGGCGTGTTTACGCTGACCGGCGCCTGCGCGGAGGGCAGCGTCGTCGTGAAGAAGGGCGTGACGGATGTGACGCTGATCCTCCGCGACCTGGAGCTGAGCGCCTCCGATACCGCGCCGATCGTGCTCAAAAAGAACAGTCAGGTCGAGCTTCGGATCGAGGGCGACTGCACGCTGACGGACAACGAGGATCCGGAAAACGAGAACGAGGACACGTTCGAGGGCGCGGCGATCAAGGTGAAGACCGGCGCATCGCTCACGCTGACCGGCGACGGCACGCTGTATCTTGCGGGCAACGCCAAAAACGCGATCAAGGGCGCAGCAGAGGCGTCTGTGACCGTCGACGGACCGACCGTAACGGTCGCCGCGGTCAAGGACGGCGTCGCCTGCGACGGCGAGATCACGATCCTCAGCGGCGCGCTGGACGTCACGGCGGGGAACGACGGCGTCAAGGCGTCTCCCGACGACGGGGACGACGCCTCGCTCGGAAACGTCACGATCCTCGGCGGCACGCTCCGCCTTGCGGTCGGCGACGATGCGATCCACGCCGCAGGCGTGCTGACCGTCGGCACGGAGGGCGCGGAGGAAGGACCGCAGATCACCGTGACAGAGAGCCGCGAGGGGCTTGAGGGCGCGACCGTGCTGCTGCACGGCGGCAGCGGCGTCATCTGCGCGGCGGACGACGCGGTCAACGCGGGCGGCAGCGGCGAAAACGCGATCCGCGTCACCGGCGGGAGCTGGTATGTGGATTCCGACGGCGACGGCTTCGACGCCAACGGCGGGATCGAGATCACCGGCGGCTCGCTGGAGATCTACGGCGCGGAAAACGGCAGCGGCGCCAACACCGCGCTGGACTCCGATACCGGCGTCGCCGTCACGGGCGGCAGCGTTCTCACGGTGGATACGAACGGTACGCAGCCGGAGGGCGTCCGCGTGCGCTTCACGGGGCTGAGTCTGCAAAGCGGCAGCGCGCTGGAGATCCGCGACGCAAGCGGCACGGTGCTCCGCACGGGCACGGCGCAAAAGAGCGCAAGCACCGTTCTGCTCGCGGGAGACGGCGTCGCCGAGGGTGAGACCTACACGCTGTTCGTGGACGGCGCGGCGGCGGCGACGGCAACCGCCGAACAGGGGGAATACACCGATGAGATGTTCGGCGGCTTCGGCGGTCCCATGACGCCGCCGGACTTCGCAAACGGCGAGCGTCCGGAGCGTCCCGCGTTCGGAAAAAGCGCCGAAACGAGCGGCTGAGCCTGCCGATTTCGGCACGCGCCTGCGGGAGGCTGCGGCACGGCGCGGAAATAAAACAACAAACGGAGTTTTTTCGGCGCCGAATTCGTCTATAAAAACGCAGAAAGGGAAACGCGAAATGCGTTTCCTTTTCCGGCGTTTTCTGCTATACTGAAAAAAGCGAAAAGGAGGCGCGCCATGATACAGGAAGAGCTGCGCGCCGTGAAAAAGCCGGGGTGATAAACCCCGCCGTAAGACACGAAAGGAGAACACACGATGCGCGTTTTGATGTTGGGAAACAGCTTTACCTACTTCAACGGCATGCCGGAGATGCTGAAAGCCGCTCTGGAGGAAAAGACCGGGGAGGAAACGGTCGTCACGGCGCACACGCGCGGCGGCGCAATGCTTGCCGAGCAGTATAATCCCGAGACCGAGATGGGCGCCCGGACCCTCGCGGCGCTGAAAGACGAGAAGTGGGACTACGTCGTGCTGCAGGAGCAGAGCCATTCGCCCGTGACGAAGAGAAAATGCTTTCAGGCGAGCGCGGACACCCTCTGCGGCATGATCCGCGCCAACGGCGCCGAGCCGGTCTTCTACGCGACGTGGGCGTACCGCGACGGCAGCGAAAAACTCGCCGGGATGGGCATGGACTACGACGCGATGTTCCGCGGGTTGTATGACAGTTACCACGAGGCCGCCGACCGCAACGGCGCGCCGATCGCCGACGTCGGCGCGGTGTTTTACCGCCTGACGAAGACCGCGGGCGTCGCCGCGCCGGAGCTTCTGCGCGACGACGACTATCATCCCACGCGGGACGGCTCGCTGATCGCGGCGAACGAGATCGCGCGGGTGATCGCGGAGCGGGAGCGCGAAAAGGCAGAGAGATGAAAAGCATTCTGATCACCGGGGCGGCGGGCGGCATGGGCTGTGCCGCCGCTGCGCTGTTCGCGTCGCGCGGGTGGCGCGTTTTCGCCGTCGACAAGTTGCCCGTCAAGGCGCGGGAAAACGTCGTGCCCGTGCAGGCGGACCTGACCGACGAGAAAAGCGTTGCGGCATCGTTCGACACGATCCGCGCGCAGACGGACGCGCTGGACGCGGTCGTCCATCTGGCGGGGACGTATCTGCTCGATTCGCTCGTCGAGATCGCGCCGCGGGACTTTGAACGCGCGTTCCGCGTGAACCTCGGCGCCGCGTTTCTGGTGAACCGGACGTTCCTGCCGCTGCTTTGCGCGGGCGCGCGGATCGTCACGGTGACGAGCGAACTCGCCGTGCGCGGGCCGCTGCCGTTCACGGGGCTGTACGCCGTCACGAAGACGGCGCTGGACAAATACGCGTATTCGCTGCGGATGGAGCTGCAGCTTTCGGGGATCGACGTGTCCGTGCTGCGCGCCGGCGCGGTGGACACCGGCATGATCGGCGAGTCCACGCGGCAACTTGACGAGTTCTGCCGCGGCACGGCGCGCTACGCCTGCAACGCGAAGCGCTTTCGCGCGATCGTCGACCGCGTGGAGGCGCGGCGTATCCCGCCCGAAAAGCTCGCGGAAAAGCTTTTTCGGATCGTGACCGCGAAGCGCCCGAAGTTTGCGTATGCGATCAACCGCAATCCGCTGCTGATTTTGCTCGATCTGCTGCCGCCCCGCGCGCGATTCGCCATGATCCGCAGGGTGCTGAAGGAGTAGGCAGAGGCTAGAGGCCGGTAGTCAGATGCCAGAGGTCAGTAGGGGCGATTGTAAAATCGCCCGCGGACGAGCAATGCTCGTCCCTACGGCAAGATTTGCAAATCTTCGCGTAGGGCGGGATGCCCACATCCCGCCGCGGACAATGCGCGAGACCGCAAAGGCGGAGCGATCAGGGGATCGCTCCCTACGCGGCGCGTCAAAGGATGCCGTGCCCTAAAAGTATGCTGTCATGACTTCGCGAAGCGAAGGATCCCCCGGTACAGCGCTTCTTACCGAGCACGACCCGGCGAAGCGGTCGTGCGAGGAGAGGAGGCGCGACGGAGCGAGCGAGACGGCGGACTTGTCCGGCGGCGAGAGATACGCAGTCCGCGCCGACGACGTCGCGCCTTACAAATAGAAAAGACGCCCGTCGGTTGACGGGCGTCTTTTTTATGAAAATTACTTTTTCAGGGCGATCGCCTGTTTGGCCTTCTCGGCGATGACTTCGGCGGTGATGCCGTACGCCTCCAGCACCTTCGGGGCGACGCCGCTTCTGCCGAACTCGTCGTTCACGCCGTGGCGGACGACGGGCGTCGGGCACTTTTCGCTCAGCAGTTCGCAGACCGCGCTGCCCAGACCGCCGAGGATATTCGCCTCTTCGGTGGTGACGATGGCGCCGGTCTCCTCGGCAGCCTTCAGCACGAGCGCCTCATCGAGCGGCTTGATGGTGTGCATATCGATGACGCGGGCGGAAATGCCTTCCTTTTCCAGCAGCTCCGCCGCCTTGAGCGACATCTGCACGTTCATGCCGACCGCGATGATGGTGACGTCCTTGCCGTCGCGCAGCGTGACGCCCTTGCCCAGCTCGAACTTGTAGCCGGGGATGGTATCGGTGACGGTTTCGACCGCGAGACGGCCGAGGCGCATATACGCGGGGCCGTCATACTCGATCAGCGCCTGCACCGCCTGCTCCATCTCGTAGCCGTCACAGGGGCAGAGCACCATCATGCCGGGGATGGCGCGCATCAGCGCGAAATCCTCGATGCACTGGTGGGTGGCGCCGTCCTCACCGACGGAGAGACCGCCGTGGCTGCCGACGACCTTGACGTTCAGGCGCGGATAGGCGATGGAGTTGCGCACCTGCTCCCACGCGCGGCCGGCGGAGAACATCGCGAACGAGTTGATGAACGGCTTGAAGCCGCAGGTTGCCATGCCGGCGGCGACGCCGGTCATGTTCGCCTCGGCGATGCCCATATCAAAGAACCGCTCGGGGCAGGCTTCCTTGAAGAATTTCGACATGGTGGCGCCGGCAAGGTCGGCGTCGAACACGACAAGCTCGGGGTACTTCGGCGCAAGCGCGGCGAGCGCCATACCGTAAGCGTTACGGGTTGCGATCTTTTCGCCCATCTTATTTGCCCTCCAATTCTTTGATTCTGGCTTCCAGCTCGGCCTTTGCCACGGCGAACTGCTCGTCGTTCGGGGCCTTGCCGTGCCAGCCGACGTTGTTTTCCATGAAGGAGACGCCCTTGCCCTTGGTGGTCTTGGCGAGGATCATCGTGGGCTGACCCTTAACGGTCTTCGCCTCGGCGTAAGCGGCGTCGATGGCGTCAAAGTCGTGACCGTCGATCTTGATGACGTGCCAGCCGAACGCCTCAAACTTCTTGTCCAGCGGCTCGGTGGGCATGACCTCGGCGGTCGGGCCGTCGATCTGCAGACCGTTGACGTCCACGCAGGCGCAGAGGTTGTCCAGCTTATACTTGGCGGCTGCCATCATCGCCTCCCAAACCTGACCCTCGGCAAGCTCGCCGTCGCCCAGGATGGCATAGACGCGATAGTCCTTCTTCGCGATCTTGCCCGCCAGCGCCATGCCCACGGCGGTGGAGATGCCCTGACCGAGCGAGCCGGTGGACATATCGACGCCGGGGTTATAGTGCATCTCGACGTGACCCGACATGTGCCCGTCGATCGAGCGGAACATCTTCAGATCCTCGACGGGGAAAAAGCCGCGCAGCGCCAGCACCGGATAGACGGCGGGCGAGCAGTGGCCCTTGGACATGACGAAGCGGTCACGGTCGGGGTTCTTGGGATTCTTGGGATCGACGTTCATCTCGCGGAAGTACAGGTCGGTCAGCACATCCATGCAGGACAGCGAACCGCCCGGATGGCCGGACTGCGCGCGGTAGACCATCTCCACGCCCAGCAGGCGCGCCTTCGCCGCGTTCAGGGCGAGGCAGTTACGGGTAGCAGTATCCATACGATTCCTTCCTTTTCTTATAGTTGCTTTGCGAATACCTTTTTGAGTTTGCAGAAGCGCGGCAGGCCGTGCTCCTTGACCATCGGCGTCTCGCCCTGAATGAGCGGCAGCGCGTAGTCGATAAACGCGCGGGTCACGCCGTTGTGCTCGGCGTTGATCCACTCCAGCGGCACCTTCTTTTCGTAGTTGGCGACGTCCGTGAGACCCAGCAGCTTCGTCTTGCAGGCGTAGTGACCGTCCACGGTCTCGCGCTCGAAGGCGACCATCTTGTCGGT
>JAFSXP010000004.1 GCA_017443965.1 Oscillospiraceae bacterium | reverse complement strand
CTCGGCGACGACGTCGCGGATGACCTGATCGACGAAGTAGGAGTAGTAGCCGCTGCTCTCCTCCTCGCTGTCCTCGTCGCCGCCGGTGAAGATCAGCTCCTGCGCCAGCGCCTGATCGTACTGCGTCTGCGAGATCATCTCCTGCTCGAGCATCTCGCCGAGGATGATCCGCTGGCGGCGGAGGTTGTTCTCCGGATGGATATAGGGATCGTACAGCGAGGGGTTGTTGGTGATGCCGATCAGCGAGGCGCATTCCGCCAGCGTCAGATCGGACACGTCCTTGCCGAAATACGTCAGCGCCGCGCTGCGGACGCCGAAGCAGCCCTCGCCGAGGTAGATCACGTTCATATACCACTCCAGGACCTCTTCCTTGGAGTGCGTCTTTTCAAACTCGATCGCGCGGAAGATCTCAACGATCTTGCGGCGGACGGTGATCTCCTGCTCGCCGGTCAGGTTTTTGATCAGCTGCTGCGTGATGGTGCTGCCGCCCGCCGAGCCCTGCCCGAGGAACAGCCGCAGTCCCGCCTGCCCCGTGGTGACAAGGTCGAAGCCCTGATGTTCGTAAAAGCGTTTATCCTCGATGGCGATGCAGGCGTTGATCAGATCCTTCGGCAGTTCGTCATACGACGCCCAGATCCGGTTTTCGCCGCTGTAGAGTTTCTGCAGTTCCTCCCATTCGCCGGTGGCGCGGTCCTGCACGTAGATGATGCTGGTCTGATTGAGCGACATATCCTGGATCTCGAAATCGACCTGCTGCGACAGATCGTTTTTGACGTAAACGGCAAAAATGCAGGCGAAGATCAGCGCCGTCAGCAAGCCGACGAGCAGCAGCGTGCCGATGACCTTGGCGATCGCGCCGAGGACCCGCCCGAATGTGATTTTCTTCTTTTTCATACGGCACCTCCCTAGAAAAGCCCGTGTGATGCGCATACAGTATTATTATAGCATAGTTGTCAATCAAAGTCAGCAGTTTTTTGAAAAACATTCCTTCGCCGCGCGATGCGCCATTTTCCACTTGATTTTCCCACGGCGCCGCTTTACAATGGAAGCAGACGGACCAAAGGAGGGATCGCCGTGAGCGAACAGTACGGCGGTGATTATATCACCCTGACCGACGAAGAGGGCAAGGAGCTGGAAATGGAGATCCTCGACGTGGTCGAATACCGGGGCGCGACGTACTACGCGCTCTGCCCCGCCGACAGCGAGGGCGACGAGATCGAGGTCGGCATCCTCAAGCAGGTTACCGAGGACGGCGAGGATATCCTTGTCACCATCGACGACGACGCGGAGCTGGAGGCAGTCTACGAGCTGCTGTTCGGCGACGAGGAAGAGGACGAAGACGAAGAGGAGAAAAAGTGATCTGCCTCCTGCTTGGTGCGTGACGTACCCACTTAAACCCACATCATAACTCAGGGACGCCGTACTTTGCCGCGGGTTTGCAGGCCTCCCGCCCGGCTCCGGCCGATCGCGGACGTTGGAAGCAGTAAATGCGGCAAGAGGCGACCCACCTGCCGTAACGTGCAGGTTATAATTGGGCGCGCACGGCCAAAGCGGGAGTAACGGAAAAGCCACGGATCGGGATCGCCGACCCGCGGCTTTTTTTCGTGCAAAAAACTTATGCTTGCAACTGCGGGCAATTTTCGCTATAATAGGTAAAGCAATTTTGCAAACAGGAAGGATTGGTTTTACTCATGAGTGCATCCCGTGAAAAGCAGCGCCGCAAGGACGCAACCGAAACCGCGGCTCCCGCGCCGGAGAAGAAGCAGAAAAGCGCCGCGCTGAAATGGGTGATCGGTATCGTGATCGCCGTCGTGGTCGTGTGCCTGCTGGTCGGCTCGTATCTGCTTTCAAGCAACTGGTTCGCCGGGCATTCCACCGCGCTGACCGTCGGCAGCCACAACGTGACCGCCGCCGAATACAACTACTACTACCGCGAGGTCTACTATCAGTATTCGCAGATGCTTGGTGACAACGAGGATACGCTGAAGATGCTGGCAGGCAGCATGATCAGCCAGACGAACACCCGCATCCAGCAGACCTACGCCGTGTACGACGCCGCCGTGGCGGACGGCTTTGCCCTCCCCGCCGAGGACGTCGAAGCGATCGATCAGGAGATCGCCGATCTGAACACCACTGCCGCCTCCTACGGCTACAGCGGCGCGAACGCGCTGCTTGCCGCCATGTACGGCGCCGGCTGCACAACCGACAGCTACCGGCAGTATGATCTGACCGTCCACACCGTTTCGGATTACGTCTCGGACAAGTTCGAGTACACAGACGAGGAGGTCAAGGCGTACTACGCCGAGCATAAGGACGAGCTCGGCGAGGAGCGCGATTACCGCACCGTCAACGTGCGCCACATCCTGGTCGAGGATGAGCAGACCGCGCAGGACATCCTGCAGCAGTATCTGGACGGCGACAAGACCGAGGATTCGTTCGGCGAGCTCGCCATGGAGTATTCCACCGACGGCAGCGCCGATAACGGCGGTCTGATGGAGGGCGTCACGCCGGGACAGACGGTCGAGGCGTTCAACGAGTGGATCTTCGATCAGAGCCGCAAGACCGGCGACACCGACATCGTGCAGACCGAATACGGTTATCATGTGATGTACTTCGTCGGCGAGGGCGAGAACACCTTCGACGCCACCGTGCGCGACACCATGAAGAACGAGGCGTATAACGCCTGGGTCGACGAGCTGACCGCGGACTATCCGATCACGGAGCACTCATTCGGCATGAAGCTGACGAGCGCGATCCAGCCCGAGCCGGTCGAGGAGACCTCCGAGGAGGAGACCGCCGAGGAGACGACCGAGGAAGCGACCGAGACGGCTGCGGCGGAAACGACCGAGACCGCTGCGGCGGAAACGACCGAGACCGCTGCGGCGGAAACGACCGAGACCGCTGCGGCGGAAACGACCGAGACCGCTGCGGCGGAAACGACCGAGACCGCGCAGGCGGCAGGCTGATAACGGAATACAACGATCACTCCGACGGCAAACTACCGTCGGAGTGATTTTTTATGAAAAACGCGAAATGCCCGCTTTGGCGGTACTGCCTGTCCGGTCTGCTGACAGGACTTGTCAACGGCTTTTTCGGCGCGGGCGGCGGCATGCTGCTGGTGCCGCTGCTGACGTCGTTCTGCCGTGTGGAGGACAAAAAGGCGTTCGCCACGTCGGTGGCGGTGATCCTGCCGATCTGCCTGACGTCGCTCGCCGTGTATCTGCTGCGCGGCAGCGGTGAATTTGCAGGCGCGCTCCCCTATCTGGCGGGCGGTCTTCTGGGCGGCGCCGCGGGCGGACTGCTGTTCGGAAAGGTCAAACCCGCGCTGCTGCACCGCCTGCTCGGCACGCTGATCGTGTGGGGCGGACTGCGGCTGGTGCTGTCATGAGCGCCGTGCTTTCCGCCGCGGTCGGCGCGGTGTGCGGCGTGCTGTCCGGCTTCGGGATCGGCGGCGGCAGCCTTCTGATGGTGTGGATGACCGCACTTGCCGGCGTCGAACAGCAGACGGCGCAGTTTTATAATCTGCTCTATTTCCTGCCCACCGCGCTGGG
>JAFSXP010000049.1 GCA_017443965.1 Oscillospiraceae bacterium | reverse complement strand
GAAAACCGGCAGAGCGCAGTACCCTTTACCTCACAGCGAGAGATTTTTGCGCGAGACAAGGCAGAGAAAGAGGGAATCCTTGTCGGATTCCCTCTTTTGATAACGCAGTATCGCACGAAAAGATCCGCTTTGCGGCTGCAACATCCCTTGTCCGCACCGCCCAAACGGAAAGCGGCTCTAATTATTTTATTACAGATGATACACACCGGGCAGATCGACGACGTTTCGCGTGTCGAAAACGATCTTGTCCTTCAAAAGCGCCTTGTTCTGCTTGATCTCGTCGTGACCGACCAGCACGACGACAAGCTCCGTATCGCGCAGGAACGAATGGAGATCGTGGTACTGATTCTCAACCAAATCCTTCGTGATGAACGGATCGTACACCTTGAGCGGCGACTGACCGCGCTGCTTGCGCTTTTCCAGCAGCTGCAGCGTCGGCGATTCGCGGTAATCGTCGACGTTTTCTTTATAAGTCAAGCCGTACAGACCGACCTTCGCGTCGTCCGTGATCCCGTGCTCACGCTTGATCTCCTCAATACGGTCCAGCACGAACTCCGGCATGGAGTCGTTGACGCGCATCGACGCGCCGATCACGTTGGTCAGCTCGGGATAGTCGCCGACGAGGAACCACGGGTCGACCGGGATGCAGTGTCCGCCGACGCCGGGACCGGGCGTCAGAATATTGACGCGCGGGTGCATGTTGCAGATGCGGATGATCTCATAGACGTCCATGCCGTCGTGGCGGCAGATCTTCGCAAGCTCGTTGGAAAAGGCGATGTTGACGGCGCGGAACGTGTTTTCCACGACCTTTGTCATCTCCGCGGTACGGATGTCTGTCACGACGATCTCGCCCTGACAGAACGACGCGTACGCGTTTTTGACCATCTCGCCGATCTCGCGCTCGTCCGCGCCGATCGTGCGGTTGTTGTGGAGCAGCTCGTAGACCATGTTGCCGGGGATGATACGCTCCGGCGCGTGGACCAGATGCACGTCGCTGCCGATCGTGAAGCCGGCTTCCCGCACGAGCGGACGGACGTATTTGTCGATCGTGCCGGGAGAGATCGTCGACTCCACGACGATCGTCGCGCCCTTCGGGCAGACCTCCAGCACGTTTTTGACCGCCGCGCAGACGTACTTCGCGTCGACCTTCTTGCTGACGGTGTCATACGGCGTCGGGACGGACACGATGTAGAGGTCCGTCTTCTGATATTCTGTCGTAAAGCGGATGCCGCCCTTGACCGCCGCGGCGAACAGCTCGTCCAGCCCGTCCTCCTTGAACGTGGTACTGCCGCTGTTCAGCGTGGCGACAAGCTCCGCATTATAGTCCGTGCCGACAACCTCCAGCCCGTGCGACGCCATCATCAGCGCGGTGGGAAGTCCGATATATCCCAAGCCGATCACATTGATCATTGCACACTTCTCCTTTTTCTTTCTATGCGTCTATTTTATCCTGCGGCGGCGCGTCTGTCAACCGCGCAGCGCGTTCTTTTCGCAGCAAATGCCAAAACCATACGGCGCAGAGGATGATCTGCGTCAGCGTGGACGCCGGCGTGGAGAGTCCGACGCGGAACAGAGAAACCGGTCTTGCGTTGCTGGCGAGCCACGCGAGCGGCAGACGGACGCAGAACGCGCCGACAAAGCCCTGCACCATGACGAACACCGTGCTGCCGACACCGTTGAAATACCCGATGAAGCAAAACAGGAACGACGTCAGCAGGCAATCGATGGCGTACGCCTTCAGGTACTCCGCCGCCGCTGCGATGACGTTCGGGTCGCGCGCAAAGATGGACGCCATCATATCACCGTGGAAGAAGTGGAGATACCACATCAGCACGCCGACCGCAAGCGACGACAAAATGCCGTACAGCAGCGCTTTGCGCGCCCTGCGCGGCTTTTCCGCGCCCATGTTCTGCGCGACGAACGCGGACATCGACTGCATATACGCCGACGGCACGAGCATCACGAACGCCGTCAGCTTACTTGCCACGCCGACGCCAGCCGATTCCATGAGACCGATGTGATTGACGATCGCCGTGATGACGAGAAACGACAGGCTGACCAATAAATCCTGCAGCGCGATCGGGATGCCGAGGCGGAAGATCTGCGAAAAGCGCTTGCCGTCCGCGCGGATCATGGAGAGTCTGAACGCAAACGGCAGCTTTCTGCGGCGGATGATCAGCAGCGAAAGCAGCACGCTGATCGCCTGCGCCAGAACGGTCGCGTACGCCGCGCCCGCCGTGCCAAGCCCGAGCACTGCGACGAAAAACAGGTCGCCCGCGATGTTGATCGCGCAGGCGATCGCCACCGTGACGAGCGGCATTCTGGAATCGCCGATCCCGCGGAACACGCTGCCCACCAGATTATAGGCGACGATGAACACCATGCCCGCGCCGCAGATCGTGATATAGTCGACCGTGCGGGAAAATGCCTCCTGCGGCGCACGCATGACGCGCGCGATCGGATCGGCAAGCGTCACCAGAAGCGCGGACGCAGCCGCCGCGATGATGGCAAACAGGACGATGCCGCGTCCGATCATGATCCCCGCCTCTTCGGCTTTACCTGCGCCGATCAGCCGTCCGACGATGACCGTCAGTCCCATGGAAAAGCCCATGATAACGATCGTCACCGTGTGCAGGACCTGGCTGCCGGTCGCAACGGCAGAGACGTCAGCGGCGACGCCGAAATGCCCGACGACGATCAGATCGACCGCGCCGTACATCGACTGCAGAAACAGCGCAAAAAGCACCGGCAGCGCAAAGCGCACCAGCGGTGAAAAGATCTTACCGTCTGTCAGCGATACCGTCGTTTTCATGTCACTGCTCCGTACGTAGAATAGCCGTATGGAAAATACCACACTGCCCGGGAAATGTAACCGAAAAAACGACCGCGGCATCTGACCGTCGCGGTCGTTTTATCCGCACCACATGCACGCTCGCAGATCGACGCGGCCGTCCGACAGAAAAGGGACGCCCTCCTGCTCCAGCAACGCATGGCGGATCGGCGCGTATTCGCCGCCTGTCACGGTGCCGTCCGCCATCACGACGCGCTGCCACGGCAGCGCGTCCGGGCAGCGGCGCATCGCCCAGCCGACCTGCCGTGCCGACAGCGGCGCGCCGAGTAAAACGGCGATCTGTCCGTAGGTGGTGACGCGCCCGGGCGGGATCTGCGCGACGATCGCATAGACGCGCGCAAAAAAGCTGTCTTCTCTCTGCATCAGGCGATCCCCAAAAAATCGCTGAACACGAGATTTGCCGCCGCGCTGATGCGGTCGCCCGCCAGAAGCGGCGAAGCGACGATGCGGAGCGGCTCGGACGGATACTGCGCCGACTCGCTGCGAAGCTGCCTTTCCATCTCCGCGATCAGCCTGTCTGCGCTCTCGGCGATCCCGCCGGAGAGCAGCAGCGTATCGACCGAGACGATCCTGCGCAGATTGCGCACGCCGGTCAGCAGGTATTCCGCCTCCTGCCGCACGGCGGTATCACACGCGTCAGAGCGCATCAGCGCCTGCCAGCTTTCAAATTGAGGATGACGGGCAAGGATCGCGGGGATCGAGGCGTAGCACTCCAGGCAGCCGCGACCGCCGCAGGCGCAGCGCGGTCCGCGGTAGTGGATGGAGGTGTGCCCAAGCTCCGTGGTAAAGCCCTCTCCCGCGCGCAGGAGCCGCCCGCCGACGACGATGCCCGAGCCGACGCCCGAATCGACGAGCAGGAACAGAAAGTTCTCACTGCCGGACGCACCCTGCAGATAGCGATAAAGCGCCATCGCGTTGGCGTCGTTATCCAGCATCGTGCGCAGTCCCGTTTCACGCCGCAGGATGTCGCACACCGGCACGTTCTGCCAGCCGGGAAAAGACGGCGGCGACAGGATCACGCCCGTGTGATCGTTCAGCGGTCCCGGCGCGCTGACGCCGACGCCGAGCACGCGGTCCGCCGGAACGGACAGCGCGTGCAGCAGAGCTTGCGCGACCTTTGCCGCGGCGATCAGCGTCTGCTCCGCCGTGCTCTTGAGCTTGCAGGCGCGGCGCTTTACGATCGCGCCGGAGAAATCGGACACGCCGATCTCCACGCGCTCACGCTCGACGGAGACGCCGACGCCGTAATAGCGCTCGGGCACGACGGTCAGCAGCACCGGCGCGCGACCGACCGCGGGATCGGCGCGCAGCTCGGATTCGCGGATCACGCCCTCCGCCAAAAGCTCGTCCGTCAGGATCGAGATCGCAGCGCGCGTCAGTCCCGTCTTGCGCGAAAGCTCGGCGCGGGAAAGCGGCTCGCGCCGCAGATTCTTGAGGATCTCACGGCGGTTGAACGCCTTGTTGTACGAGGCGTTGCGGACGTGCGTCATACCGCGGCTCCACCGGCGGCGACGATCAGCTCGGCAGTCCCCTGCATCGAGATCTCACGCGCCGCCTCGGGCAGGAAGAAGTATTCGCCTTTTTTGACCTTGCGGCTGTAACCGGGACCTGAAAGCGTCGCTTCGCCGTCGGTCACCGTGCAGACGGACACGCGCTTATCCAGCAGCACGCTGCCGCCTGTGAGACGGTAGCGCGTGACGGAGAAGCAGTCCGTCTGCTCGTCGCCGATCAGACACTCGACCGTCACGCCGTTTTCGCTGCGGATGAGTTTCGGCTCGACGCGGCCCTTGGAAAGCCCGTACTGCCCATGATAGGAAAGGTCAAAGCAGGAAAGCGCCGTATCCTCGTCGAGCGTGAGATACATCTCCTGCTTGGACAGGATATAGTCGCCGCAATGCACCTCCGGCTGGATCGTAAAATCGGTCGGCTCCTGCGACTCCAGGATCATGCAGCCCGCGCCGATGGCGTGGATCATGCCCGCCGGCACGAAGAACACGTCGCCCGCCTTGACGGGCACGCGGTTGACAAGCGGCAGGAACGAGCCGGGGTTTTCCATGTTTTCATGCACGGCACGGCGCAGATCGTCCGCCGTCACGCCGTCGCGGAACGCGAAATAGATGCAGGCGTCCGGGCGCGTGTCGAGGATGACCCACGATTCCGCCTTGCCGTAGGGCGAGCCGAAATGCTCGCGCGAGAATGCGCGCGTGGGATGCACCTGCATGGGCAGGCGGATGGCGCTGTCCAGATACTTGACCAGTACGCCGAGCGACTTTCTGCCGCCGAGCATCTCCTGCGGATGGGCGGCGAGCAGGTCGGTAAACAGCGTGCCGTCTTCCGTGACGGAGATGCCCTCGTGCGGCGGACGCTCGCCGGCGTTCAGCGCCTGCACGTCGGACGCGATCCACTCCTCGGGGTAGAAATCGTCCTTTTCGTCCATGTTGCGTCCGGTGAACTCGCCGATCTTCTTGCCGCCGAGGTAGACGCGGAACACTCTGTTCTCCTTGAAAAAGACGGGAATATCATATCTCTCCATGCTTATTCTCCTTTCGCAAAGCGCACGCGGAACGTGCGGATCTCAAACGGTTTGAACTCAAACGAGAAATCGTTGTCG
>JAFSXP010000048.1 GCA_017443965.1 Oscillospiraceae bacterium | reverse complement strand
TCAGATCTCCATCAGTTCTTTTTCCTTCTTCGAGCAGGCCTCGTCGACCTTCTTGATAAACTTGTCGGTCAACTCCTGAATATCCTTTTCCGCCTGCTTCTCGTCGTCCTCGGTGATCTCGGACGCCTTCTGCTGCTTCTTGACGGTGTCCACCGCGTCACGCCGCAGATTGCGGATGGCGACCTTCGCCTCTTCGCCGTACTTCTTGACCTGCTTGGTCAGTTCCACACGGCGCTCCTCGGTCAGCTGCGGGAAGATCAGGCGGATCACTCTGCCGTCGTTCTGCGGGTTGATGCCGAGATCGGACATCTGGATCGACTTTTCGATCGCCTTGAGAAGCGAAGCGTCCCACGGTTGGATCATCAGCGAACGGGGGTCGGGCGACGAGATCGTCGCGACTTGTCCGATCGGCGTATCCGTGCCGTAATACTCGACTGAGATGCGGTCAAGGACCTTTGCGTTGGCGCGTCCGGCGCGAACGGCGGAAAACTCCTCGTTCAGCACCTCCAGCGTCTTTTCCATTTTTCTGGTAAATTCCGGATAGTCTGCCATGTTATTTTTCCTCCTTCACAAGTGTTCCGATCTCCTCGCCCATGACGACGCGGTAGATATTCTCCGGGTCCTTCAGCGCGAACAGGACGATCGGCAGATGGTTGTCCATGGAAAGCGAAGTCGCGGTGGAATCCATCACGGCAAGATGCTTCGCCAGCACCTCGTCGTACGTGATCGAATCGTACTTGACGGCGTTCGGATCCTTCTGCGGATCGGCGCTGTAGACGCCGTCGACGTTCTTTGCCAGCAGGATCGCATCCGCGCCGATCTCCGCCGCGCGCAGCACCGCGCCGGTATCGGTGGAGAAGAACGGATTGCCCGTTCCGCAGCCGAAGATCACAACGCGTCCCTTTTCCAGATGCCTTACCGCCTTGCCGCGGATATAAGGCTCAGCGATCTTGTTCATCTCGATCGCCGTCTGCACACGGACGGGAACGCTGCGCTGCTCCAGGCAGTCCGCCACGGCAAGCGCGTTGATCACTGTTGCCAGCATGCCCATATGGTCTGCGCGTGTGCGCTCCATGTGGTCGCCGCCGTCCTTCGTCCCGCGCCAGAAGTTTCCGCCGCCAACGACGATACCGATCTGCACGCCTGCCTCGACGCATTTCTTTACCACGTCGCAGACGCTGCCGATCACGTCGAAGTTCAGCCCGCGGTGCGCGTCGCCCGCGAGCGCCTCTCCGCTGATCTTCAGCAGGACTCTTTTATATTTCGGTTCCGGCATGACATATACGCCTCCCATCATTGCTGCAACTATTCTATAATATTTCTGCCCGAATGAAAAGACCAAATTTTGTTTTTTTCGGAATTTCGGAAAATATTTGCATTGGAGCGAGAAATCGTATATAATAATGCAAACCCAAAAGAGAGGCGAGAATTATGGAAGAGGTCAGAAATTTCATCCATGCTTTCGTGGAAGAGGATATCGCGCCCGGCGGGCAGTACGCCGGTATGCAGGTGCACACGCGTTTTCCGCCCGAGCCGAACGGCTATCTGCACATCGGGCACTGCAAGGCGCTGTGCATCGATTTCGGCACCGCGGAAAAGTACGGCGGCATCTGCAACCTCCGCATGGACGACACCAACCCCACCAAGGAGGACGTGGAATACGTCGACGCGATCAAAGAGGATATCAAGTGGCTCGGTTTTTCCTGGGACGACAGGTTCTACTACGCCTCTGATTATTTTGAAAAGATGTACCAGTGCGCCGAGCAGCTCATTCTGGACGGCAAGGCGTACGTGTGCGAGCTGACGCCCGAGCAGATGAAAGAGATGCGCGGCGATCTGACGCACCCGGCGCAGTCTCCGTACCGCGACCGCCCGATCGAGGAATCGCTTGATCTGTTCCGCCGGATGCGCGCCGGCGAATTTGAAGACGGCGCGATGACGCTCCGCGCGAAGATCGACCTCGCCTCCGGCAACTTCAACATGCGCGACCCCGCGATCTACCGCATCAAGCGGATGCATCATCACCGCACGGGCGACGCGTGGTGCATCTATCCGATGTATGACTTTGCGCACCCCATCGAGGACGCGATGGAGTATATCACGCACTCGCTTTGCTCGCTGGAGTTTGAGGATCACCGTCCGCTCTACAACTGGGTGGTGGACAACTGCGATCTTCCCTCCCGCCCGCGTCAGATCGAATTTGCGCGTCTCGGCATCGACCACACGGTCATGAGCAAGCGCAAGCTGCGCCAGCTTGTCGAGCAGGGCTATGTCGCCGGTTGGGACGATCCCCGCATGCCGACAATCTGCGGACTGCGCCGCCGCGGTTACACGCCCGCATCGCTTCGCAATTTCTGTGAGCGCATCGGCGTCGCTAAGAATTCCTCCGTCGTCGAGTACGCATTTCTGGAGTACTGCCTGCGCGAGGATCTCAACGAGAACGCCGAGCGCGTGATGGCGGTGCTGGAGCCGATCAAGCTGACGGTCACCAACTACCCCGAGGGTAAGGCAGAGACGTTCTCCGTGGAGAACAATCCGCTCCATCCCGAGCAGGGCACGCACGACGTTTCGTTCTCGCGCGAGCTGTGGATCGAAAAAGGCGACTTCATGGAAGAAAAGGTCGGCAAATTCTTCCGTCTCTTCCCCGGCAACGAGGTCCGTCTCAAGGGCGCGTATGTCGTCAAATGCATCGGCTGCGTCAAGGATGACGACGGCAACGTCACCGAGGTGCTGTGCGAATACGATCCCGACAGCCGCGGCGGCGATCCCGCGGACGGCAGAAAGATCAAATCCACGATCCACTGGGTCGACAGCAAAACCGCGCTGGACGCAGAGGTCCGCCTGTACGACAATCTGTTCTCCGATCCCGCGCCGGACGCGGCGGAGGACTTCACGCAGTGTCTCAATCCCGATTCGCTGCAGGTCCTGACCGGCTGCAAAGCCGAGGCGGCGCTGGGCAAGACGCAGCCCGCCGACCGCTTCCAGTTCATGCGCACCGGCTACTTCTGCGCGGACGCCGATTCCACGGCGGAGCACCTGATCTTCAACCGCGCCGTCAGTCTGAAGGACAGTTACAAACCCGCGACCTGACCATAAAGCCCCTTGCTCTCGAGAGCGAGGGGCTTTTTTGAAAAAAAGCATTGAGGACATCCGCGATCTGTTGTAGAATGTATCTGTGAAATAATAGAACGGAACGGAGGTCACGCCCATGAGTCAGGACTTCAAGTGCGACGAAAAAGAACAGGAACGGCGTCGGCTGCTGCGCATGGATATGAAGCGCAAGCAGACGAAGCAGCGCAGGATCGCGCTGATCGCGATCGCGCTGATCGTCGTTGTGATCCTCGCGCTGATCATTCGCGGATGCGTCAGCCGCAGAGCCAAACAGGAAGAAGAGGCGGTCCGTCAGGCCGCTGAGGCCGCCGTGCAGACGGAAGCCGTCTCGATCAAGGCGACGCTTGCCGCCGTCGGCGATATCATGTGCTATGACGAACAGATCGCGGACGCACTGCAATCGGACGGCGCATACGATTTTTCCGCGTCGTTCGCGGCGGTCTCGCCGTATCTGCAGGCGGCAGATCTCACCGTCGGCAATCTGGAACTGAACTTCTGCGGCAAGGACAAGGGCTACAGCGGCAAGCCGATGTTCAACGCGCCGGAAGCCCTCGCGGAGGATCTGAAGGACGCCGGTTTTGACATCCTGCAGACCGCGAACACCTATTCGATCCAGAACGGACTGAACGGTCTGACCGCGACGTACCGCTATCTGGTCGAGCAGGGCATCCAGCCCCTCGGAACCTATTACATGCAGTCCGCCAAGGACAAGGACGCCGGCATTTACGTGAAAAACATCAACGGCATCAAATTTGCGTTCTTTGCCTATACGAAAGGCATGAACAATATGACGCTGCCGGAGGACGCGACGTACTGCGTGGACGTGCTCTATAAGGATTATAACTCCAACTATGAGCAGATCAACGAAGAGGCGCTTCTCGCCTCCGTCGAGGCGGCGAAAAATGCTGGTGCAGACGTGATCGTCGCGATGCTGCACTGGGGCAGCGAATACGAATTCGAGCCGACCGATTCGCAGAAGGAGATCGCCGATCTGCTGTTCAAAAACGGCGTGGACGTGATCCTCGGCAGCCACAGCCACGAGGTCGGTCCGATGGAGCTTCGCACCGTCACGGTCGACGGTAAGAGCAAAAAGGTCTTTATCGCCTACTCGCTCGGCAATTTCTTCTCCGCCATGACCACCGGCACCACGCAGGAGAGCGCCGTGCTGAACATCGAGATCTCCATGGATCCCGAGACCGGCGAAACCGAGATCTCCGACGTCAGTTATCTGCCGCTGTATATTCTTGACAAGGGCGAAGAGGCAGCGACGCGCTATGAGGTGCTGCCCATCCGTACCGCGCAGAGCAGCAGCCTGTTCAGCGACTGGACGGATACGTTCAAGACTGCGATCAGCGACCTGAAGGCACATACCAAATCGACTCTGGATTCCGGGAAGTAAGCAGTCATGCGAGAGCTTTTGCAGATATTCTGGTCTTTCTTTCAGATCGGTCTGTTCACGTTCGGCGGCGGCTACGCCATGCTGCCGATGCTGCAGCGCGAGGTCGTCGACAAGCACGGCTGGACGAACGAGAAAGAGCTGCTGAACTGCTACGCGGTGGCGCAGTGTACGCCCGGCGTCATTGCCGTGAACACCGCGACGTTCGTCGGCTACAAACGCAAAAAGATCCTCGGCTCTCTTGCCGCGACCGTCGCCGTTGTCATGCCGTCGCTGATCATCATTTCGATCATTGCGACGGTGCTGCGCAGCTTTGCCGACGTCCCCGCCGTCGCGCACGCATTCGCGGGCATCCGCGTCGCCGTCGCGGCGCTTGTGCTGCACGCGCTGATACAGCTTTATCAAAAGGGTGTCAAGGGTGCGCTCGGCAACGCGCTTTTCATCGCGTCACTGCTGGTGATGATCCTCACGGATCTCTCCCCTGTCATTCCCGTGCTCTGCGCGCTGGTGCTCGGCTTGCTGATGAGAAAGGCAGGTCGGGAGGTATGATCTATCTGCAGCTGTTTTGGGCGTTTTTCAAGACCGGTCTGTTCGCCGTCGGCGGCGGCCTGGCAACGCTGCCGTTTTTATCCCAGATCTCCGGGCAGTACGGCTGGTTCACCCAGGCGGAGCTGGCGGACATGATCGCGGTCGCGGAATCCACACCCGGCCCCATCGGCGTCAATATGGCGACTTATGCCGGTATCCACGCCGCAGGCATCCCGGGCGGCATCGTCGCCACGTTCGCGCTCATTTTACCGGCGTTCATCATCATGCTGATCATCGCGTCGCTGCTGACGCGCTTCAGCGAAAACAGCTATGTGAAGTCCGTGATGACGACGCTGCGTCCGGTCTCTGTCGGACTGATCGCAGCGGCAGTTTATTCCGTTCTGAAGGTCGCGCTGCTGGACGCCACTGTGCTGGAGCAGGCCGGCGGCTGGACGTTCGACTGCATCCGCATTCCCGCAGTGATCCTGTTCGTCGCGCTGTTTCTGGCGCGGCTCAAGTGGAACAAGCTGCACCCGATCGTCCTTATCGCGGTCGGCGCTGCCGCGGGGATCCTTCTGCAAATGTGAACCAAGAGACGGCGGCGCCGTCTCTTGACTTTATGGTCAAACATGCTATAATCCGTGCAAACGGGAGGGATACGAATGGGAAAAGTCAAGGATTTTCTGAACCGTAAAAATATCGTGATCTCCGGCAGGCGCTACGGCATCGACGCGCTGTCCGCCATGGCGCAGGGTCTTTTCTGCTCGCTGCTGATCGGCACGATCCTCCGCACACTGGGGCAGCAGATCGGTCTTCCGTTTTTGACGGCGATCGGGCAATACGCAATGGAGGTCTCCGGTCCTGCGATGGCAGTTGCGATCGGCTTTGCACTCAAGGCTGATCCGATGGTGCTGTTCTCGCTTGTCGCGGTCGGCTGGGCGGCGAACAAAGAGGGCGGCGCAGGCGGTCCGCTCGCGGTGCTGATCATCGCGATCGTCGCCGCCGAAGCCGGTAAAGCGGTCAGTAAGGAGACGAAGATCGATATTCTCGTCACCCCCGCCGTGACGATCCTCGTCGGCGTTGCGCTCGCCAAACTGATCGCACCCCCGATCGGCGCTGCAGCAAGCGCGTTCGGACAGCTCATCATGCTGGCGACCGAGCTGCAGCCGTTCTGGATGGGTATCGCGGTCTCCGTGCTGGTCGGTATCGCGCTGACACTGCCGATCTCCTCTGCCGCGATCTGCGCGGCGCTCTCGCTGACGGGACTTGCCGGCGGCGCCGCAGTCGCAGGCTGCTGCGCGCAGATGGTCGGCTTTGCAGTGATGAGCTTCAAGGAAAACCGCTGGGGCGGTCTTGTCAGCCAGGGGCTCGGCACGTCGATGCTCCAGATGGGCAATATCGTCAAAAACCCGCGCATCTGGATCGCGCCGACGCTTGCCTCCGCGATCACCGGACCGATCGCGACGTGCGTATTCCGCTTGCAGATGAACGGTGCGGCGATCAACTCCGGCATGGGCACCTGCGGTCTGTGCGGACCGATCGGCGTCTGGACAGGCTGGCTCGCGCCGAGCGAAGAAGCCGCCGCGAACGGCGCGCTCGCGATCGTCCCCCGCGCGATGGATTGGACCGGACTTGCGCTGATCTGTATCGTCCTTCCCGCTGTCCTCAGCACGGTTTTCTGCCTGATCGAGCGGAAGCTCGGCTGGATCAAAGAAGGAGACTTAAAACTGAATTAAGCAAAAGAATACGCCGTCGAGAAAAACTCGACGGCGTATTATCTATGCCTCAATAATTCTCTGCGTGGATCTCGAAATAGCTCTGCGGATGTGCGCAGACGGGACAGGTCTCCGGCGCCTCTGTGCCGACCATGATGTGACCGCAGTTGCGGCACTCCCAGACCTTGACCTCGCTCTTGCGGAACACCTCCTGCGCCTCGACGTTGTGCAGCAGCGCGCGGTAGCGCTCCTCGTGGTGCTTCTCGATCTCGCCGACGGCGCGGAACTTCGCCGCAAGCTCGGGGAAGCCCTCCGCCTCGGCGGTCTTGGCGAACCCCTCGTACATCTCCGTCCATTCGTAGTTTTCGCCGTTTGCCGCGGATGTGAGGTTCTGCGCGGTGTCGCCGATTCCGTTCAGTTCCTTGAACCACATCTTGGCGTGCTCTTTTTCGTTTTCCGCCGTCGTCAGAAACAGCGCGGCGATCTGCTCAAAACCGTCCTTTTTCGCTTTGGAAGCAAAATAGGTGTATTTATTGCGCGCCTCGCTCTCGCCGGAAAACGCAGCCATCAGATTTTTCTCGGTCTGCGTGCCCTGATACTTGCTCATATATTTCCCTCCTTGTTCACATCATACCCAAATTTCCGATTTCCATTACTGCATACAGAAGTCCACAAACGACCGGACTGTCTCGGGAAAATGCATACTGCCGGTCACGACCAGATAAACGGGCTCGTACTTCACGTTCCACGATGCTGCGGCAGACGTGCCGCTCAGATCGATCACGTCGCGGTCGATGCGGTCGGCATAGCGCGCAAGCTGCTCGTCCGTCAGAACCTCGCTCATCGGAAGGATCTCGTCATACGACCGCAGATACGCCGCATACGGCTCCGAGCAGATATACGCGTCGACCAGACCGGAGCCGATCAGAATCATGCTTTTCTGCTGGTAGTCGAACGCAGGCTCGCTGTCATCATCCGAAGCGCCGAGACTCAAAACGTTCGTATCCGCCATGACAAGGTGATCCCATCGGTCGTCGCCGAGAAACGCCTTGAACGCGCGGCAGTTCTCGTCGCTCTGCTCCTGTGCGATCTCAACGTCGGTGACGGCAATATACAAAATGCGCGTCTTGTTGGCGTTGATGATGCCGAGCGTCGCAAACGTGATCACGGCAACGGCAAGACACACGCCGAACGCCTCCAACCACCAGTTGCCGGCAAGATACTCGACCTTTTTCCAAAACGTCATGCCCTGCATTTTTGCTTTTTCGCGGGCGACGACGTCTTTCCATTTTGACATGGTTACTTCGTGCCGAAGATCCTGTCGCCGGCGTCGCCGAGTCCGGGCACGATATAGGCGTTCTCGTTGAGCTTTTCATCCACCGCCGCCACGAAAATATCGACGTCAGGATGATCTTTCTGCACCTTTGCGATGCCCTCGGGCGCGGCGATAATGTCCATCAGCGTGATGGAGTGGCAGCCGTACTCCTTGATGAAGGTGATCGCGTCGGACGCGCTGCCGCCGGTCGCCAGCATGGGATCGACGATGATGACGTGCCGTTCGCTGATATCCGGCGGCATCTTGCAGTAGTACTTGACCGGCTCGTGCGTCCTCGGGTTGCGGTACAGACCGATGTGACCGACCTTCGCCGAGGGGATCAGATCGATGATGGTGTCCACCATGCCGAGACCTGCGCGAAGGATCGGTACGATCGCAAGCTTCTTGCCCGCAAGTACCTTGCACTTCGCCATCGCGATCGGCGTTTCGATCATGACCTCGCGCGTCGGCAGATCGCGCGTCGCCTCGTAGCACATCAGTGCCGAGATCTCGCCGACGACCTCACGGAACTCCTTGACGCCGGTGTTCTTGTCGCGGAGGATCGCCAACTTATGCTGCAAAAGCGGATGTTCCAGTACGTGCACGTTTCCCATGATGATACCTCATTTCTTCAGTTTATTCGCACGCTCTCGTTCTGCCTGGGAAAGGCGGATGTAATTCGGCTTCAGCGCCGCCGCAGAAGGTCTCTCGCCCGTTTGCAGCACGTCCCACGCGCACAGCGCAACGCCTGCGGCGCGCTGATCGCGCAGATGCTCGGGCAAAAGCAGAAGATCGCGTTTTTTCTGTAGCGTATTATAACACAGGCTTGCGCCGTCGCCAACAAGAAATTTCGTTTTTTTCAGTTTTTTCAGCTCTTCTCCGAGCTGTTCGACAGAAATGGCGCGATCTTCGGCAAGTCTCGTCATCGCGCCGTCCGTCACGTCGAAGATCCCGCAGTAGACCTGCTCGCGCCGAGCGTCCATCACGGCGGCAATCACGCCGTCCTGCACATACGCACCGCGCGCCATCGCCTCCGTCGTGGAGACGCCGACACACGGGAGCTCGCGTCCCCATGCGATCCCCTTCGCGGCGGCGATGCCGATGCGAAGTCCCGTAAAACTGCCCGGTCCCGCCGCGACCGCGACCGCGTCCAGATCGTCCGCGGAAAGATCGCAGTTGTTCAGAAGATCATCTGCCATTTTCAGCAGCGTGCGGCTGTGCGTCTGTCCGCTGCGCTGGAAGTATTCGCCGAACAGCGATCCGTCGCGCAGCAGCGCAGCGGACGCCGCCTTTGCCGAGGATTCAAACGCTAAAAGCAGCAAGTTCCCTACCTCCCGTGACCGTGATGCGGCGCATGTCGCCGTCCTGCCGTTCGATCCGCACACAGATCGCGTCCTGCAGCGCGTCTTCCGCGCGTTCGCTCCATTCCACGGCGCAGACCCCGCCGCGATCCATGTAGTCCTCCCAGCCGATATCGAACAGCTCGTCCGACGACGAAAGCCGATACAGGTCAAAGTGGAAAAGCGGAAGCCGACCGTCCGGATATTCGTTGACGATGGTATACGTCGGGCTCGTGACCTGCATCCGGCTGCCGAGACCGCGCGCGATGCCGCGTGTCAGCGCGGTCTTCCCCGCGCCGAGATCTCCGTAAAACGCCACGACGTCGCCGGCACAAAGCTGCTGCGCCAAAAGCTCGCCGAGACGCTCCGTCTGCGCGGCGCTTTCCGTGTAAAACTCCATACAATCTGCTCCCTTGCCGTTTGCCTCATTGTAGCACAAACGGCGCTTATTTGCAAAAACTTTTCTGTTTACATTGCGGCGGCTCGATGATAAAATATAAAAAAACATGAGAGGAGGCGAACTGTATGCGTTTTCTGCGCGGCGTCGGCAATTTTCTGCGAAAAGCCGATCTTTTGCTGCTCGTTCTCTGCCTTGCGGCGTCGGCGTTCGGCGTTGTGATGGTCGCAAGCGCGAGCGCGCATTTTAATTCCTCGCGCTATATGCTGCTGCAGATCGCCGCCGTCGGGATCGGTCTTGTCCTTTATGTGTTGATGACGCTGTTCGACATCGACATTCTTGCCCAGCAGACGCGTCTTCTGCTGATCTTCAACGCACTGTTCATCTCCACGCTGTTTTTATGGGGCGTGCAGGGAAACACAGGAAACCGCAGCTGGCTGGAATTCAAGTGGCTGCCGTTCAACATCCAGCCCGCGGAGATCTGCAAGATCACCTTTATCATCATCAGCGCCAAGCTGATGAGCACCTACCGAAGCCACATCTCCGAGCCGCGGATCATTGCGCTGCTGCTTGCGCACGTGATCGCGACAGTCGGACTGATCCTTGTCGCCTCGGACGATATGGGCGTCGCGCTGATCTACGTGTTCATCTTCCTTGTGATGTGCTTTGTCGGCGGCGTCAGCCGCTACTGGTTCCTCGCCGGGCTGGGACTTGCCGCCGTCGCGCTGCCGACGCTGTGGTTTCTGATCCTGCGGCAGGACCAGAAGAACCGCATCATCGCGCTGTTCGATCCCTCGATCGACACCGCCGGTGAAGGCGTTCTCTGGCAGACGAATCTCAGCCTGCGCGCCATCCGCGGCGGCGGCGTCACGGGACAGGGACTGTTCCACGGTGCACTGACGCAGAGCGGCGTCAATCCGCAGCAGCACAACGACTTCATCTTCTCCGCCGTCGCCGAGGAGCTCGGCATCGTCGGCTGCATCGTGCTGCTGCTTCTTCTGCTCGCCATCGTAGCGCGGTGCGTTTACGTCGGCGTGAAATCCGGCAGCTATATGAACCGTATGATCTGCGTCGGCATCGCTGCGATGCTGCTGTTTCAAATCGCCGTGAACGTCGGCATGTGTCTCGGTCTTCTGCCTGTCGTGGGACTGACGCTCCCACTGATCTCCTACGGCGGCAGCTCCATCGTCGCAACATATTTTGCCCTCGGTATCGTGTCCGGCATCCATATGCGGCCGTCGCCCGACGGCGCTGCGATCTATATCCGACCGAAGCAATGAATTCAAAGCGCCGCGGATAGTTTTTTCAAAACGGCAAACAATACCTCTGACATCATAAGGAGGTATTCCCATGAAAAAACTGACAGCCGCGGCGCTTGCCGCGGTCATGATCGCCGCGCTGCTCATCACCGGAGCCGCCGCGACGGAAGACGCGGCATACTGCTTTGCCGCAGAGGATTTTGCAGGCTCGGAAACCGTGGACGGCATCTATCTTGCCGCCGTTCCCTCGTCCGCCGTCGCTGAGATACGCCTCGGCAAACGGCAGCTTTGCAGCGGCGACGTGATCCCGTCCGCGCAGCTCGGCGAGCTGGCGCTTTACGCCGAGCCGACTGCTGCGACGGACGCGACGATCGTGTTCCGCACGATCTCCGGCGGGCATCTCGCGCAGCCGACGGAGCTTCGCATCCCGCTCCTGCAAAAGAAAAACGAACCGCCGACTGCGGAAGACGTCAAGCTGGAGACGTACCGGAACATGGAGATCAGCGGCGCGTTCAAGGCGACCGATCCCGAAAGCGGCGCGCTGACGTTCACGATCGTCAAGAAGCCGTCGCGCGGCGAAGTGACCGTCTGCGACAACGGCACGTTCCTCTACACGCCGCGAAAGAACAAGGTCGGCACCGATACGTTCCGCTACACCGCAACGGATGAAAAAGGAGCCGTATCCGACGAGGCGACCGTTACGGTGAACATCCTGAAGCCGTCGGACAAGACGCGTTATATCGACATGCAGGGCGATCCCGATGAATTTGCCGCGACATGGCTGCGCGAATGCGGCGTCTTCCGCGGCGAGACGGTCGCAGGCAATCCCTGCTTCTCGCCCGATAAGAGCGTGACGCGCGGAGAGTTTCTCGCCATGACGATGGCGCTTCTCAATTCTCAGCCGACCGCAAACGCGCTCAGCAGCGGCTTTGCCGACGAGGCGGACGCGCCCGCGTGGATGCAGCCGTATATCGCAACGGCGCTGCAAAGCGGTATGATCGCCGGCGTGACGTCGGAGCGCGGACTGATCTTCCGACCGACCGCGTCGATCACCAAGGCGGAGGCGGCAGTCCTGTTGCAGAACACGCTGCATCTGCCCTCTGCGCCCGAGACGGCAGTCTTTGCTTCGGACTGCGTGCCCGCTTGGGCGGACAGCTCAATGCGCGCGCTGTCGTGCGCGGGGATCACGATCGAGCCGACGCGCAGCGCGGACGATCTGACGCGGCGCGACGCCGCCGTCCTGCTGCGGCAGGTGGCGGAGTATCTGGAAGCGCACAAGGACGCGCCGCTGTTTTCGTAGTCATGACCACCCCTAAGAGGGGTGGCATGAAAACGGCCTAGAAGGCCGTGATGAAAGCCAGCGCCTAAAAGACGCTGGCTTTCACTTCGTTCAAGCCCCGGTGGTATGATTACTTGCTACCCTTAAAAGGGTCTTCGTA
>JAFSXP010000047.1 GCA_017443965.1 Oscillospiraceae bacterium | reverse complement strand
GACCTGAACCACTTAGACATCATCAACCTGCGCTGGAGCAAGGTGGTGATCTGCACCTACGGCGACGTGTACGGCTTCCAGATCCGCACGCTGATCCTCACCATGCTCTACCGGCTGACGCCGACGCTGATCGAAAAGGGCTATGTGTATATCGCGGAATCGCCGCTGTACGAGATCACGTCGAAGGACATGACGTACTTCGCCTACTCCGAGGCGGAAAAGGCGGCGTACGTCAAGGAGCTGGAGGGCAAAAAGTACACGGTGAACCGCTCGAAGGGTCTCGGCGAGAACGACCCGGAGATGATGTGGATGACCACGATGAACCCCGAATCGCGGCGGCTGATCAAGGTCATGCCCGAGGACGCGGAACGCACGTCGGAGATCTTCGATCTGCTGCTGGGCGACAACCTCGCCGGGCGGAAGGATCACATCGCGGAAAACGGGTACAAGTACCTCGATCTGGCGGATATTTCGTAAGCAAAACAAAAAGACGGAGGAGCGTTGCTCCTCCGTCTTTTTGCGTGTCAGATCTCCAGCAGCTTCTTTTCAAAGATCGGCGTCAGCCAACGGTATGCCGCAGGGCTGAGATGCCCCTCGTGCGCCTCCGCCCACTCGTAATCGGTCTTCGTGCCGACCTCGGCGGGGTTGCGGATGTCCAGCCCGATATCGTGGAAGCAGTCCAGCACCGGCACGCCGCGATATTTTGCGACCGCCAGCATAGCGTTCACGTAATCCTCGTCGCTGACGCCGCTCGGCGAAAGCTCCGTTCGCCGCTTGTAGTTCGTCAGCAGCAGCAGTTTCGCCCCGGGCCAGCGCGACTTGACCGTGTTGATCATGTAGTTTATCGCGCCGCTGAACGTCGGGATCTCCGCCGGCACGTCGTCGTGATCGTTGAGGTTATCCGTCACGTCGCCGGGCGGCGTATCGAAACGGCGGTCGTTCGCGCCGCCCTGAATGACGAAATAGTCCACGTGCGGATGCTTCTCCGCCGTGATCTCCGTGCGCAGGAGTTTCCAGATGACCTTATCGCCCTTCTCCGCCGCGGACGCGGCAGGTCTTCCGTTTTTCCCGTAGTTGTGCCAGTCCATGCGGTGCTTTTCGCCCAGCAGCGCGATCCACGGCTGATCCCGCTCCAGCCGGTAGCCGTACATCAGGCTGTCCCCCAGCCCGATGATCGTCTTGCCCTTCAGCGGGTCTTCCGGCTCGTTCAGTTTCAGCAGCGCCTGCTCGTAGATCGGCAGCAGGAAGCGGTTTCCCGCGGGGCTGATGTGGTTGTCTTTTGTCGCCGCCCAGCCGTAGTCCGTCACCGTGCCGGCAAGCTCCGGCGTGCGCAGGTCGATGCCGACGCCGTGGTAGTTGTCGATGCACGGCACGCCGCGGTAGCGCGCCAGCTCCAGCATGGCGTAGACGTATTCCTCGTCAAGATGCCCGGTCTTCGACACGCGCACCTTGCGGTTGTAGTTCGTCATCATCAGCAGCCGCACGCCCGGCCAGCGGAATTTGACCGTGTTGATCATGTAGTTCAGCGCGCCCTTGAACGTCGGCACCTCGTCCACCGTATCTTCGCGGTCATTGAGGTTATCCGTGTCGCTGCCGATCGGCACGTTGTGGCAACAGTCGTTCGCGCCGCCCTGGATGACAAAATAGTCCACGTGCGGATAGTTGATCTCGTCGCGCAGGCGGATCCACAGCGGACGGCACTTGACGATGTCCGACGTGGCGCACGACGAGCCGCTGACGCCGTGGTTGTGCCACTCCATGCCGTGCTTTTCGCCCATCAGCGCGAGCCACGGCTCGTTGCGCTCCAGATGCGCGCCGTACATCAGGCTGTCACCCAGCCCGACGATGACCTTTCCCTGCAATTTACTCTCCATCTCTCTATTCCTCCTCCGGGAGCGGGCGTCTGCCCGAGCCCTCGATCCCCCACTGCGGCAGCGGATAACGCTGCATCGCGCCGAAGATCTTCG
>JAFSXP010000046.1 GCA_017443965.1 Oscillospiraceae bacterium | reverse complement strand
TGATCTTGCCGTCCAGGTCGACGTCGCCGTCGATCCAGCCCTTTTCCTTCGCCTTGGCAAGGTAGTTCGACGCCCAGTGACCGCTCGACGCGTTGCCGACGTCGGTGTCGATGGCGGCGACCAGCAGCTTCAGCGCCTGGCCGTAGGTCAGCGTGCCGTTCGGGACGAAGGTCGTCGCGGTCATGCCGCTGATGATCTTTTTCGTGTACATCTGCTTGACGAAGGAATAGAACCAGTCGCTTTCCGCGACGTCGGTGAACGGCAGCGGCTCGGGCTTCGCGGCGGCGCCGTACTTGAGCGCGGTGCCGGTCATTTCGACGCCGACTTCCTTCTCCGTCCAGCTCTCATCGACGGCTTCGCCGTCGCCCTTGACCGTCATGTCCACCATGTCGTCTTCAAACGCCTTGCCGTCCTTGTTCGTGACGAGGATCGAGTCGGCGAGCGTCACCTTGATCGGCTCGATGGCAGTGATCGGATAGTTGTCGCCCGAGCCGATCACGGAATTGCTGACGGTGATCTGCACGTCATAGTCGCCCTCATACGGCGTATTCTGCGATTTTTGCGTGCTCTTGCGGAGGATCAGCGGCGAATAGCTCTTCGACCAGAGCGTGGAGTTCTTGACGGTCAGCCGCGGGGCGTACAGGAAGCTGCCGAACACGCCGCCGCCCTTTTCCGTCAGATTGAACAGCTTCACGTTGCTCAAGGTGATCTTCGGCGTCCAGACGGTCTGCCCGTTGGTGGTCGCCGCCTGACCGGCGGAGCTGCCGAGCGTGATGATGTTGCGGGTGTTGCCCTCGCAGGTGTAGAGGATCGTGCCGTCCTTCAGCTCAAAGCCGTAGCGCTGCGCGTAGATCAGGTTCGACGCGCCGTGATAGGTGATCGTATGACCGTCGAGATCGAACTCCAGGCAGTCCTTGTCGCCCTTCTTTTCGTACCAGCCCGCCGTATTGCCGGGGACCTCCAGAAAGATGTTGCCTTCCTCGCCGGGGTTGGACAGCTCCAGATCCTTTTTCACGGTGATGGTCTTGTTGCCGGGCAGCATGGCGCACGTCCACTTGATCACCTCGGGCGACAGCGTCTCGAACACGTATGTCTCGCTGTTGCCGGTGCAGGTGACCATGACGCCGGCGCTGTCCGCGTCGCACTCGGGCGGCATTTCGACGTCGTCGGCAGAGGCGGTGACCGTCAGCACGCCGAGCAGCATCACGACCGCGAGGAGCAGGGAGAGTAGTTTTTTCATGGAGATACATCCTTTCCGTCTTGAAATTGTTAAACAAATTTGTCCTGCAAAATCAGTATAGCACAGCCTGCGGAAAAAGGCAATCACGGAAAAAGAGCCGGGACAAATAAACGCCGTCGTTCAAAGATCGGGGTGCGGCGGAACCGGGACGCGGGCAATTTTACAATCGCCCCTACTGACCTCTGACCTCCGGCATCTGACTTCTGACTTCTGACCTCTGACAAGGGGATCCTTCGCTTCGCGCAGGATGACACGGGGGACGATACGACGTTTTTTGTGGAAATTGCCTCTGTAATCGGGCGCGGGGATGTGCTATACTGGAACGCGAAAGGGGCGAACCGATGGGCAATCTGTTTTACTTTCCGTGGGAGGTCTCGCTGATCGAGTGGCTGCAGGCAACGCTGCCACCCGCCGTGCTGTCGATCATTTCGCTATTCTCACTGTTCGGTGAGGAACTGCTGATGATCGCCGTACTGGGCTTCCTCTACTGGTGCTGGGACAAGGCGCTCGCCAGGCGCGTCGGGTACAGCCTGCTGCTGGCGGTCATCTGGTGCCCGATGATCAAAAACGCCGTGCTGCGGCTGCGGCCGTATTACGCCTCCGACCGTATCCAACTTCTGCGCAAGCCCGAGCCCGACGCCGACGCGTTCGATATTGCCGCGCAGGGTTACTCGCTGCCGAGCGGACACAGCGTCCACGCGGCAATGACGTTCGGCTGCGTCGCGGCAGAACTGAAAAAGAAATGCCTGTGGGCGCTTGCGATCGTGCTGCCGCTGCTGGTGGGCGTGTCCCGCGTGACGGTCGGCGCACACTTCCCCACCGACGTGCTCGCCGGCTGGGCGCTGGCGCTCTGCGTCTCGCTGCTGGTGACGTGGCTGCGCCGCGTCGTGAAAAACGACGCGCTGTTCGCCGCGATCCTGCTGCTCGTCACGTTGCCGGGACTGCTGTACTGCCGCAGCAACGACTACTTTTCAGGGCTGGGCATCCTGATCGGCTTCCTCGCCGCCACGCCGTTCGAGAAGCGGTTCGTCCGCTTTGAAAACACGCGCGTGTGGTGGCGCTGCGCGCTGCGGCTGCTGGGAGGCTTCGCCGTGTATTTCGCGGCGAATTCCCTGCTGAAACTGCCGTTTTCCGCGGCGTTTCTCGAGAGCGGCACCATGGCGGCGCTGCTCGTCCGCGCCGCGCGGTACGCGATCGTCGTGTTCCTCGATCTCGGCGTCTACCCGCTGGTGTTCAAAAAAGAATAAAAACCGCAAAAAACAGACGCACGGTGTGCGTCTGTTTTTTTGTGACCTCTGACCTCTGGCCTCCGGCTTCTGACCTCCGACCTCTAAACCTCCGCGTCCTCGAGCGTGGTGACGATCAGTTTGTTTTCGATGACGGCGGCGAGCAGCTCATGCTTGTTGCGGAAGCCGCCCTTTTCGACGATCTGGTCGAGATTCCACCGCACACCGTTCTTCGTCAGCTTCAGGTCCGCCGCGATCTCGTCGTAGGTCATGCCCTCGACGAACCGCCGCAGGATCGCGAGCTGCCGCGGCGTGATCTCGTCGGAGAACATCTCCTTCAGCTCGACGCTCGGCGAAAACTGCGGGAACACGTGCTCGCCCGCGAGCGTGCGGTCGATGACCGACATCAGATCGGCGTCGCCGTGATCCTTGTACCACAGGCTGTCCGCCGCGCCCGCCTTCGCCTTTGCCAGCACGTCGGGGTCGATCAGCGACGTCACGACGATCACCTTCGTGCCGCCCGATGCGCGGATGCGCCGCCCCGCGGCAAGTCCCGAGTGGTTGTGCAGCGTCTGCACGTCCATCAGCACCAGATCGGCGCGCTCGGTCGGGCAGACGCGCTCGGCCTCGAACGCGTCGCGCAGCACGCTCACCACCTCGAAGCGCGGATCGGCGGCGAGCATGCCCGCCAGATGGCTCTGCATATAGAGGTTATCCTCCACGATGACGGTACGGATCATACTTCCCGCTCCTTTTCCGGCAGATTGAGGATCAGCGCGAACCGCGGACGGTACGCCGTGTGCATCTCGCCGCCGTACGCCTCGACGCGGCGGCGCAGCATCGAAAGACCGCCGCCCTCGCGGATCGGTCCGGGCGGCACGTCGCCGCTGTTGGTGACGGTGACGGTGTACTGCCCCGTGCGCGTGGTGACGGCGACATGCACACGGTCGCCGTGCGCGTGGCGGATGCAGTTGGTCACGCATTCGCGCGCCGCCGTGACGACCAGCTCCGCCGCGGCGGGATCGGGCGGCAGCGCGCCCGTCAGCGTCAGCTCCGCGTGCATCTCCGCCGCCTGCCGCTGCGCGTCCGCGAACGTGCCCGGCTCGGCGGGCAGGTCGTTGGAGAAGTAGCTGACGGCGCTGCGCAGCGCCGCGAGCTGCGTCTCCATGTCGCCCGTGCCGCCCGCCAGCAGCTCGGAGATCGCGATCAGGCTGGAGCCGATGTCGTCGTGGATGCGCGTCTTCAGGCTCAAGGTCTCCTGCTCGCGGATGCGGTCGGCGAGGCGGTCGTACATCTGCCGCGTCTTTTCGTTCGTCTCGGCGAGCGCGGCGTTATGTTCGCGCAGACGCTCGTTCGCCTCATACAGCGCGGTGACGTTCTGCGCCGTCGTCTGCGTGAAGCCCGCCAGCGCGGGATCGGATAAGTTTACGGTCTGTACGCGCCGGACCGTGCCGTCCGGCAGGCGGTAAAGCGGCGGCTCGTCCGCCGTCTGCGCGCGCGAAAGCGCCTCGCGAAGCTGCGAAAGCGTCTGCGGATAGCTGCCCGACAGCGCCGCGATGCAGCCGCCCATCGCGCGGTTAATGAGCACGATCCTGCCCGCGCCGTCGGCAAAGCACACGCCGGTGTTGAGATCGTCCAGCGCCTGCCGCACCGACGCCGGCGACAGCTTTTCGCGGCTCTCGCGCGAAATGCGAAGCGCGGCAAGCACGGCGCGCACAATGATCAGCGCGCTGACCGCCGCGATCAGCGCATACGGCAGCGGAAGCGGGTAATTAAGCTCCGCGGCGGCGGTGGCGTAAGCCGCGGCGAACGTCAGCAGCGCGAACAGGATATCGTCCGGCAGGCGGCGGGAAAGGGTGCTGCCGCTGAGGCGGCGGTACAGGCACAGCGCGAACTGCGCCAGCGCGGCGAAAAACAGCGCGCCGGCAAGAAGCAGTCTGCCGCCGAGCGGCAGCGCGGTGAACGCGGTCACGGCGCATCGCCCCCTTCCAGCGGCAGCAGGAACGAGGCGCCGTCTTCCTCCTCCACGCGCTTTGCGGCGGGATATTTGCGCGGCGGCAGTTCGCCGCCGCCGTCCGTCAGCACGGAGACGCGCAGCGCGCCGCCGATCGGGCAAACGCGGACGCTTATATACTGCGCGCTGTCCAGCACGGACTCGGTCACGTCCTCGAAAAAGTCATAGGCGCGTTCCAGCAGCGCGCCGGGCAGAAACTCTCTGCCCGTCCGCACGAAAAAGCCGCCGCGTACGCCCAGCAGCGCGAGGGCGCGGAACGACTCGTCCAGCGCGCTGGTCAGCTTGCTCTCGGGGACGGTCGGCGTGGCGTCGACCGTCAGCACGAAGTCCTTGCGGCGCTTGATGTAGCTGCCCAGCACCGCGATCTGCGCCAGAATTCGGCGCTTTTCCGCATCGTCGGACGTCTCGCCGTACGCGGCGGTCAGCCGCTCGATGCGATCAAGCTGCGTCTGCGTCATGCTCTGCAGCAGGTCGTAAAGACGGTTCTGCTCGGCGACGACGGCGTGCTCGCGCTCGCGCTCATATTCATATTGCAGCAGCGCGTTGCGCTCGGTCAGCTCCTCGCGGCGGTCCTCCAGCGTCTCGCGCAGAGACAGCAGTTCCGACACGTCCTCCGTCCACACGGCGTGACCGCCCGACACGGGCAGATTATAAACGCGCTTGCCCTCGGGCAGGATCACGGGCTCCTGTTCCGCGCGGCGCATCACGTCCTTCGGCACGGGCGCGGAGCACAGCGCGGCGTAGCGCACGTTATAGTCGCGGTCGGTGATCTGCGCGTCGATGTCCATCGAGGCGCGGAACAGATCGAAGTACCGGATGTTGGACTGGATCAGTCCGCAGCGGATACAGCTCTCGAAAAACCACGTGAACAGCAGGCAGAACGCCACGGCGAGATCGGCGGCGATCGCGCGGACGAGCGGCGTCTGCAACGCGTAGAGCGTCAGATACACCACCGCCGCCGCGAACGGCAGCGCCGGCAGCCAGCGCCGCGTCCCCCGCGCGCGGATCAGCATCACGGCGAACGCCGCCAGCGCACAGCCGACGCCCCACACCGCCAGCAGATACCACGCCGTGCCGTAGACGGCGTTCAGCTCCGTCCACACGGCGTCGGGCGGGAACGAAAAGACCGCTTGGTGCAGATCGTTCGTCAGCACCAGCAGCACGAACGCCGCGGTCGGCACATACAGCAGCGCCGCCGCGCGCGGCAGACGGTACTGCTCCGGTCTGCCGAGCGACATCGACACCAGCAGCGATAAAAGCGGGATCAGCAGCATCGGGATATAGTACGCGTACCACAGCCAGCGGATCGCGGTCGGGTCGACGATCAGGTGCCACTTGAATTCGCGGATCGTCAGCCACAGGATCATCAGCAGCGCCACGGCGGTCAGGTACCGGCGCACCTGCGCCTGCACGACGCGGCGGCGCACGGAGACGCCCCACACGGCGAACAGCCCGAGGTACAGAAACACGCGCAGGAAATTGGCGAGCTTGTTGAAAAAGCCGTCCGGCAGGTACAGCGCGCAGACGCGGCAGAGCACGGCGGCAGCGATGACCGCCGCCGTCGGCGCGATGGTCCGCAGCGTTTCGCGCGTCCGCTTCGTCATGCCCGCGCCTCCCTCCGTCGTTTTCTTTACGTTACCATATTTGCGCCGAAAAGTAAACGCCGCACCCCAAAACCTCCACCTCTGGGGGAGGGGGCCTTTGCGAAGCAAATGACGGAGGGGGTAAGCCTCCCTCATTGAGGGAGGTGGCTCGCCGCAGGCGAGACGGAGGGAGTTACACAGCAGTATCGTCTGCGGCTGTCACCCCCCTCAGGCGCTTCGCGCGGCAGATTGTCAAGCAAGTGCAACACCTGAATTATCAAAAAAGACTTCATTGGGGGTACGCCAACCGAGACGCTTGCGCGGTCTGTTGTTGATCAGTGCAACGACCTTTTGCAATTCCTCATCCGTCAGCTTGTGGAAGTCGTA
>JAFSXP010000045.1 GCA_017443965.1 Oscillospiraceae bacterium | reverse complement strand
GCTGGTCGGTCAAGATCCCCGCGGGCAAGAGCATCACGCTGACCTACAAGGTCAAGGCGCCCGCGAAACTCGGCGAGATCGTCACGTTCGCGCCCGGCAAGGTCGCGGAGATCCCCACGCGCGAGACCACGACGGTCATCGGCGGCAAGGCGCTGACGCTGGAGCAGCAGAGCGCGATCGCGGCGTACGGGCAGAGCGTCGCCGGCGCGAAGGCGGCGTATCAGGACCTGGATTTCTTCAACAAGTTCTACGGCAAGGCGCTCGGTCTGGATATCGGTCTGCCGAAGACGAGCGCGGAACTGGTCGGTCTGATCGGCGAAAAGGTCGGCGCCGACTACGCCCGCAAGGCGGTCACGGCGGAAAACGAGACGTTTGCGCGGATGCTCGTGCCGTATCACGTCGCCGGCTACCACGTCTCGAACTGCGGCGACTGGGGCAGCACGAAGACCGCCGAGTCGATGCTGTTCAACAAGAGATCCGCGCCCGACAACTGGGGGCGCGTCCGCGAATTCCGCAGCACCCTGTATGAGCCGGGCGACCTGTTCGTCTGCCTGAAGGGCGACAGCACCACAGCCGTCCGGAAGACGAAGGACGTCGATCTGTTCGTCTGCCTCGGCGGCGGCAAAGTGCTGAAATACACCGAGGAGGGCGCGTCGCTCGACGCGTTCGGCGCCGATCTCGGCAGGGCGCTGCACTATAACGTCCTGGTCTGCCTGCGCCCGACGCTGGCATACGAAGATATCAACACCCGCGTCTTCGTGGACAAGCTGCCGTTTACCGACGTGACCGAGGCGGATTGGTTCTATACCTATGTGAAGGATCTTGTGGACGACGGCACCGTGAACGGCATGACGCCGACGACCTTCGTCCCGAAGGGCGACCTGACCTACGGGCAGGCGCTGAAGCTCATCACCCTCGCCGTCGGCGCGGAGGAGCAGGAGGCGCTGGCGGGCGGTCACTGGGCAAGCGGCTATCAGCGGTACGCCGCGCGGCAGGGCTGGATCGGCGGCACGGTCGATCTGAACGCCAAGATCACGCGGTTGGAGTTCTGTCAGATCGCCGCGAAGGCAAAGGGATTGACCGAGCAGCCGGCGTCGAATCCGTTCAAGGACACGACCGATACGGCGGTCCTCGCGCTCAATAAGGTCGGCGTGATCAACGGCATGAGCGCCGATACGTTCGCGCCGAACGACCTGCTGACAAGAGCGCAGATCAGCAAGATCATCTGGACGCTGCGCAAAGTGTAAAAGCAAGCAAAAAACCCGACCGTCACAGACGGTCGGGTTTTTAGATGCCGGATGCCGGAGGTCAGAGGTCAGATGCCAAAGCCTCCACCTTTGGGGGAGGTGGCATTTGCGAAGCAAATGACGGAGGGGGTTACACAGCAGAATCGTACTGCGGCGTCCCCCCTCAGTCTCGCTGCGCTCGCCAGCTCCCCCAAGGGGGAGCTTATCGCTGCGGCGGGACGGAAGCTGCGGCGTGTCAAGGATGCCGCGCCCTACAAACGAGGGGT
>JAFSXP010000044.1 GCA_017443965.1 Oscillospiraceae bacterium | reverse complement strand
CTGCTGTTGCTGTTGCTGCTCCTGCTGCGTCTGTTGCTCCTGCTGTGGCTGCTGCTCAGCCGTATCCTCCGCGGGACGCTCGTCTAGCGTGACCTGCAGGTCGACCTCGGCGCCGGCGCGGAACACGGTGATCTTGACCGTATCGCCCGCCTTGTGCTTATTCAGCGCCGCAACGAGTTGGTTATACGTCGTGACCTCGGTGCCGTCGAACTTGATGATGATATCGCCCTGCTGCATACCGGCTTTTTCCACACAACTGCCCTCGTCGACCTCCTGCACGTACGGTCCGACGGGAAGCCCGTAGACGTTCGCGGTGTACTCGTCGAGTTCCAGAAGGCGCACGCCGAGGTACGGACGCCCCGTCACGCGGCCGTTCTGCTGGATGTCCATCAGCACGTCGATGACGTCGTCCAGCGGGATCGCGAAACTGGTGCCCTCGATGAGAGAGCCGGTGTTGGTCTGACCGGAATACTTCGCGGTCGTGATGCCGACGACGTTGCCGTTCATATCGAACAGCGGTCCGCCGGAATTGCCGGCATTGATGACCACGTCGGTCTGGATCATATTGAGCTGCTTGCCCTCGATCGTGATCTCACGGTTCACGGCGCTGACATAGCCGACCGTGATGGAGTTCGTCAGCTCAAACAGCGGATTGCCGATCGCCGCGACCTGTTCGCCGGCTACAAGATCAGAGGACTTGCCGACCGACACACACTGCAGATCGGTCGCGTCGATCTTCAGCAGCGAAACGTCGTTGACGGCATAACTGCCGACAAGCTTCGCGTCGTACACGTCGCCGTTATACAGCGTGACCTTGATGGAGTTCGCGCCCTCGGTGATGTGGTTGTTCGTCACGACGTAGCCGTCCTCCGTCAGAATAAAGCCGGAGCCGCCCGTCGCACGGGACGTTCTCTGTCCGAAGATGTTCGTTGCGGTCTTTTCGGTGCTGATGCCGACGACCGCGCCGACGTTCTGCGCATAGACCTCTGCGGGTGTGAGCGACTTGTCGCCGGTGTTCGTCTTCAGTGTTTTCTTAACAGGCTGCTCGACGAGTTCGTACGAATCGCCCTTTGTCGTCTCTGCGGCGGCAGGCGCTGCTGACGGATTCAGCGCGTAGATGACAGCCGCGCCGATCAGCGCGCCGACAAGCAGCGCGACAATTACCCAGATCCATGTCTTGCTCTTCTTCTTTTTCACCTTGACCTCGGGCTGCGGCGTCGGCTCTTCCGGCTCGGGCGCTGTCCATTCGGAGGTGAACTCCGGCTCCGCCGCCTGCGGCTGCTCCTGCTGCAGCGGCTCCGTTTCCGGCTGCTGCGGCTCTTCCGGCGTGACACCGGGTTCCTGATAGAAATCCGACATGATATAATCTCCTTTGCGTTTTGATTTCTGACTCCATCATACTGGAAAAATATGAAAAAAGTGTGACGGCTTCGTAATGATAATTTTAACATTTTCCGAAATATCATGCAATCCTTCCCTTGATTTTTCATCCCGTTATTTTTATAATGACGGCAGATGAATTTGGGAGAATACAATATGCAGAAAAAAAACGCGCCGATCGGCGTGATGGACTCGGGCGTCGGCGGTCTCAGCGTCGTCACAGCGCTGCGGCAGACGCTGCCGTATGAGGACATCCTGTACTTCGGCGATACCGCAAACTGCCCGTACGGCAACAAGACAAGAGAGCAGCTGCTGAAGCTCAGCGGCAATATGCTGGCATATCTGACGCAGCGCGGCGTCAAGTGCGTCGCCCTCGCCTGCAACACGACGTCGTCGCTCGCGCCGGTCCTGCGCGAACGGGTGAATGTGCCGATCATCACGATCGCGGAGAGCGCGGCGGACACCGTGACGCAGGCAAAGCTCAAACGTGTCGGCGTGATCGCGACGGTCTTCACGGTGGGAAGCGGCATTTACGACCGCTGTATCCGCGTCGCGTCGCCCGACACGACAGTCGCCAGCGTCGGCAGCCCGAATCTTGCAGCGCTTGTGGAAAACGCCGCGACGACCGAGGCGCAGTTCGACGCGGAGATCCGCGCCTGTATGGACGATCTGCTCGCCCGCGCGCCGGTGGAGGACGTGATCCTCGGCTGCACGCATTACCCGCTTGTGCTCGACCGCTTCCGCGCCTGCTTTCCGGCGCTGCGCTTCCACGATCCCGCGCCGCAGCAGGCAAAGAGAGTACTCAAGTACCTGACGGAAAACGCCATCGCGAACGAGCCGCATCGGGCGAAGCTGACTGTGTTCACGACCGGCGACCCCGATGTGTTCCGCGAAAAGTGCGAAGCGTACGGCTACGGCGAGACCTACGATATGGAATTCTTGAAGGTATAAGCAAAAATCAAGAGCCGCTTTCCAAGGGCGGTGTGGATAAGGGATGTTGTAGGTTTTGAGCCGCCCTTTTCCGCCAATACTGCATTAAAAATGCGGGTAATCCGTCAGGATTGCCCGCATTTTGTGCTTTGTCTTGACGAAAAATTGCTGGCTCAAAACTGCGCAGCACCGCGAGGTAAAGGATACTGCGCCGCTGCCGCCCGTGAGCGGCTCTTTTCGGTTCTTTTGGCTTGGACTCG
>JAFSXP010000043.1 GCA_017443965.1 Oscillospiraceae bacterium | reverse complement strand
GCTGCCGACGTTCGCGGCGGCGGAAGGAGAAACGCTGACGCTGCACTATGACGACTACTACGCCGCCGAGGCGACGCCGACCGCCTCGACCGGCGAAAGCATCACGGTCTGCGGGGAGAACGCGCCCGCCGAACTACCGGAGGAGGAGGAAAAGCAGATGCGCCTGTGGTACACGTCGTCCGCCGCGGATTCGATGGACGGCTGGAAAAAATTCTCGCTGCCGCTCGGCAACGGCTACATGGGCGTGAACGTGTTCGGCGGCGCGCAGACGGAGCTGCTCTCCGTCACGGAAAACACGCTGGCGAATCCGACCACCACAACCGCCGCCTTCGGCACAGATGACGGACAGCATCCCGACTGGGACTGGGAGGGTCTGAACCTGTTTGCCAAGACGTACGTCGACTTTCCGCACACGTCTGTGAAAAACTATACCCGCGATCTCGTGCTGAACGACGCGACCGCGCATGTGCAGTATGACTGCGGCGGCGTGACCTACACGCGCGAATACTTCACCTCCTACCCCGACCGCGTGCTGGTGATGCGCTTCGGCGCGTCTGAGGCGGGAAAGCTGGACTTCACGCTGCGCCCGACGATCCCGTTCGTGCGCGATTACCTCGTGACCGAGGGCGACGGCAAGGGCAAGACCGGCACCGTCACCGCCGCGGGCGACCGCATCACCATCGCCGGTACGATGGAGTATTACGGTATCAACTACGAGGGACAGTACAAGGTCATCCCCACGGGCGGCACGATGACCGCGGGGGACGGCACGATCACCGTCTCCGGCGCGGACAGCGCGGTGATCCTGTTCACGCTCGGCACAAACTATAAATACAACGATCCCGGTCTGTTCACCAGAGCCGACAAGGAAAAGCTCGACCCGAACGAGTATCCGCACGACAAGGTCACATCGTGGCTGGACGCGGCGGCGGAGAAGGGCTATGACGCCCTGCGCGAGAATCATCTGACAGACTACAAAGGTCTGTACGACCGCTGTCAGATCGACCTCGGCGGCGAAGTCCCCTCCGTCACCACGACGGCGCTTCGCGAGCAGGTGACCGCGGGAAACCGCAGCGCCTATTACGAAGAGCTGCTGTTCCAGTTCGGGCGGTATCTGCTGATCGCCTCGTCGCGCAAGGGCGCGCTGCCGCCGCATCTGCAGGGCGTGTGGAATTTCTTCGACAGCAGCAGCTACGGCTGCGGCTACTGGCACAACATCAACCAGCAGATCAACTACTGGCCGGCGTTCACCACGAACCTCGCGGAGCTTTTCGAGTCGTACGTGGACTACAACGAGGCGTTCCGCGCCGCGGCGCAGGCGAACGCCGACGTCTATCTCAGCGGCATCGGCTCGCCGACGATGGAGGAGACCGGCAAGGGACTGAACGGCTACGTCGTTGCCACCAGCACATTCCCGTACTACATCAAAAAGCAGAGTACCTCCTCGCACTCCGGCCCCGGCACGGCGGCGTTTACCTCGTACCTGTTCTGGGACTACTACAACTTCACACGCGACCGGGATTTCCTGCGCGAGCACACCTATCCCGCCATCGAGGGCACGGCAAACTTCCTGTCGAAGACCGTGGAACAGCAGCCGGACGGCAAGTGGCTGATCCGCTACTCCTCCTCGCCGGAGAACGCCGACAGCCGCATTTCAATGGGCACGACGTACGACCAGACGATGGTGTGGGAGAATTACACCGAGCTGCTGCAGGCGGCGGAGATCCTCGGCAAGACGGACGACGCGCTGCTGACGCGCATCCGCAGCCAGATCGATCACCTCGACCCGATCAATATCGGCTGGTCCGGGCAGATCAAGGAGTACCGCGACGAGAAATACTACGGCGAGTTCGGGCAGTACGATCACCGCCACATCTCGCAGCTCGTCGGACTGTACCCGGGCTATCTGGTGAACGAAAACACCCCCGCGTGGCTCGACGCCGCGCAGGTCTCGCTGACCGAGCGCGGCCCCGGCGAGATCGCCTGGGCAAGAGAGCATCGCTCGATGGGGTGGTCGCGTCTGAAAAACGGGGAAAAGGCGTATGAGATGCTGCGCGGTCTGCTGGAGACGTTCCGCATCCGCGAAAACCTGTGGGGCAGCATGCCCTACTTCCAGATCGACGGCAGCTTCGGACTGACTGCCGCCATGGCGGAGATGCTGCTGCAGAGCCACGAGGGGTATCTGGAGTTCCTGCCCGCGCTGCCCTCGGTGTGGGCAAGCGGCAGCTTTGCCGGTATGACGGCACGCGGCGGGTTCGAGGCAAGCGCAGAATGGACGAACGGTCTGGCAAGCCGGCTGACCGTCAAGTCGAACGCCGGCGAGACGCTGCGCGTGCGCTACCCCAATCTCGCACAGGCGACCGTGACGGATGAGACCGGCGCAGCCGTCGCATTTACCGCCGAGGGGACGGACATCGTCTCGTTCCCGACCGTCGAAGGCAAAACCTACACCTTTACAGGCATCCCCGCGCACACCGATCCCGCCGCGCCGACCGCGCTGACCGCACAGCCCGAGCACGACACGGTCAAGCTGCAATGGACCGGCAGCGCGGACGCGGAGAGCTACAACCTCTACGCCGCGTCGAACGACGCGCCGGACTATGTGCGGATCGCGTCGAATGTCCGCGCCGAGGAGTACACCGCGCGGGACGTGGTCGGCACCGACCGCATCACCTACAAGGTGACGGCGCTGGACGCCTCCGGACGCGAGAGCAAGGGCGCCATCGCGGTCAAGCTGCCGGTCATCACGCCGGAGTCCGTCGTCTGCATGGATCTGGCGAGCGGGGCAAGGCAGTTTGCCGTCACGTCCGAGCCGTGCGACGCGTACCGCGTCTACTGCGGCGATGCGCTCGTGCTGGAGACGGCGCTGCCCGTGTTCGTGCTGGAAGGCGTCGATACGACGAAGACCTACCGCGTATCGTGCGTGACGGACGGGACCGAAAGCCCCGCCGTCACGGCGGTCGAGGCGGCGGGCAGCAAGATGCGGAACGTCTTTCTCGGCGCGGACGCGGAAACCAGCGTGCCGCACTACACGCCCGCCTCCAACCCCGCCAGCACCAAGTATTCGACGGATAAGATGTTCGACGGCGACAGCGAAACTCGCTGGGCGGGCGCATCGGACGCCGAAAACTGGCGCAGCGTCACGGTGACCGTGACGCTGGACGCGCCGCAGACGGTCGAGTATTTCGTCATCGAGGAATATATCAACAAATCGAAAGGCACCCGCGCCGGCGACACCACCGTGGAGGTCTGGGACGGCAGCGCGTGGCAGCCCGTGATCGAGCACGCGGCGCTGACAAGCACGCTCGTAAGCGGCGCAGAAAACCGCACCTCCAACACGCTGACGCCGACGCAGCCCGTGACCGGCTCGAAATTCCGCTTCACGTTTATCAACAGCTCAAACGACGTGACGCTGACGCTCTTCGAGCTGCAGGCGTACGCAAAAGAACCCGCCATGGCGGACAAGCAGGCGCTGTACGAAGCCGTGACGGCATGCCGGCACATCGACGCGCAGACGCTGCTCAGCCTGCCGCAGACGGCGGCGTTCACCGCCGCGCTCGACACGGCGACGACGCTGCTTCTGCGCAGCGACGCGGCGCAGTCCGAAGTCAACAGCGCGGCTTCCGCGCTCGCGGAAGCGACCGCGGCGCTCGCGGACGTGCCGAAAAACGTGTTCCTGCACGCAGACGTCGCGGCGAGCGTGGACGCGCATTCCTCCAACTACCCGATCGGGAATCTGGTGGACGGCAGCAGCGAGACCCGCTGGGCGGGCGCCGGGAAAACCCCGGAGGTCGTCATCACCGTAACGCTGCCGGAGGCGAAGCGGATCGACCGCTTCTTCATTCAGGAGTATATCAATCGGTCTACCGGCACCCGCGCCGGCGACACCACCGTGGAGGTTTGGGACGGCGGCGCGTGGAAGACTGTGCTTTCACACGTGAGCTTGTCAAGCACGGTCGTGAGCGGCACAACAAACCGCACCTCCAACCTGCTGACGCTCGACGCGCCCGTGACGGCGAAGAAGGTGCGCTTCACCTTCAACAGCACCGTGAGCGAGGCGACGCTTACGCTGTATGAGCTTCAGGCGGGCGCGTCGGAGCCGCCGCTGCAATGCGGCGACGTCAACGGCGACGACAAGATCAACATGAAGGACGTTCTGACGCTGCGGCAGAGCTTTGCCGGCGGCTACGGCACGGCGGTGGAGCTTGCGCTTGCCGACCTCAACCACGACGGCAAGGCGAACATGAAGGATCTGCTGCTCCTGCGCCAGTTCCTCGCCGGCGGCTACGGGATCGTGCTGGAGTGACAGGCATAAAAATATCGGGCTTCCGGAAGGAAGTCCGATATTTTTTGTCGTTACCGGTTCGGCAGGATCGCCGCAAGGATGAGCGCGGGCGCCGTGTCGCGGTTTTCCATGCCGTGGGTGTGTCCGTCCGCGCAGAATTCCGCGTCGCCGGGCCGGAGCCGCAGCAGTCGCTGACGCTGGCGGATCACATCGTGCTGAACGCCGCCGTCGCGGACGCCGACTTCACCTGCGCGTCCGCGTGAGTGCGCTGGACGGAGGGCGACAGCGATTTGCTGCACACAGCGGTGATCGACGGCGTGAAGCAGGACGGGCTGTGGGTCTTCCCGCTCGCCGGTAAGCGCGCGAAAAACATGACCGACGAGCATCTGGTCACGATCGTCGGCATCGACGGGCAGGGCGTGGCGCACGTCGTGCGCAGTACGACGCTCTCGATCCGCGACTACGCCCACACGGTGCTGCGTGAGCACGTCCAATGGGGACGCGGCTACGACAACGGCTACAAGTACGGCGCAAATCTCGGCAGCGCGATGATCGCCATGCTGGAGTACGGCGCGCTGGCGCAGCAGTACTTCGGCTACCGGACCGACCGCCCCGCGGATGAGCTTTTGACGGATGAGATGAAAGCGCGCGTCGCGACCGCGTTCGGTGAAGAGGCGCTGGCAAACGCCCGCGCCGAGCAGGTTTCCGCGGTCATGGGCGACAAGACGCTCGTCTACGGCACGAGCTGCATCCTCGGCGAGAGCATGGCGCTGAAGTTCTACTTCCGCCTGACGGGCGAGGACCTCTCGGCGCTGACCGCGGAGGTAAGCTACGCCGACCACAGCGGTGATACGGTCGCGCAGACCGTGCCCGGCACGGCGCTGGAGCCGAACGGCGGATACTTCTCGCTGACGGTCGATTCGCTCCGCGCTGCGGACGCGGCGTGCCTTGTCACGGTCACGCTCCGTCGCGGCGGCGAGACGCTTGTCAGCGCGTCGGATTCCGTCGCCAACTACACGGCGCGGCTGAAAAACGAGCCGCAATCGCAGCCGCTCGCGGATGCGATGCTGACCTACGGGCTTGCCGCAAGGCAGTACTTCACGCCGATCGCGCTCGACAAGCCGGGCGAAGGCGAGGAGATCGAGCTGCCGATCCTGGAATTCACCTGACAGAAATAATCACGGCGGACGTCCTGTCAGGACGTCCGCCGTGATTTTCTGTTTTGTTTTGATCCTGCGCCGATCATCCAATCGGACGCGGCTTGACGTTCGGCGGGATGGGGCAAACATACGGCTTGCCGCCGGTCAGCTTGGCAAACTCTTCTTTCGCCGCCTCCAGCGTCTGCGGCTCATTCAGAATATCGACCGCCGTCGCCGCCATGACCTTCGCCGCCCAGAGAAGCCCCTTGTGCATGACGGAGGACTTGCCCTGCGCCGTCTGCTGCCAGCTGTGCCCCGGCGTATCCGCGGCGAGGCAACTCGCGTTGAAGTTCACGGTCGGGCAGCAGTGGCTGACGTCGCCGACGTCCGTGGAGCCCTTCGTGGTCGTGCGCGACTTCGCGAGCGGCAGCACGAACTCGTAAAGCGGCTCGCCGATATGCTTCTTGAACGGCTCCGCGACCTCAGGCGCAAGGCGCTTTTCCAGATAGCTGCGCAGTCCCCTGCCGCTGCCGCCGTAGGTCTTCGCCAGCCGCGCGGCGTAATCGCGCTCCTCCGCGCTGTACTTCGGCAGCGGGATCGTCTCGGCGTTTTTCTGCGCGACAGCGTCCAGCGTGTCGTTCGGCAGATAGTCGCTGCACGCCTTAATGAACTCGATCCGCACCGACGTCTCGGTCATCATCGCCGCGCCGCGCGCGATCTTATCCACGCGGGCCTTCAGCGCCGCCGCCTCTTCGGAGTTCTTGCCGCGGATCAGATATAAAAGCTCGGCGCGCGGCTGCACCACGTTGGGCGAGACGCCGCCCGCGTCCGTGAACGCGTAGTGCAGGCAACAGGTCGCGGGCATATGCTCGCGCAGGTACTGCACGCCGGTGTTCATCAGCTCCGCGGCGTCCAGCGCGCTGCGCCCTTTCTGCGCCGACGCGGCGTGCGCCGCCCTGCCGGTGAAGCGGTATTTGATCTGCACGTTCGCGCTGTTTCTGTTTTTGGACACGATATTCTGCGACGCGGGATGCCATGTGATCGCGCAGTCGGCGTCCGCGAACGCGCCGTCGCGCGCCATGAACGCCTTGCCGCTGCCGCCCTCCTCGCCGGGGCAGCCGAAATAAATCACCGTGCCGGGCTTTTTCGTCTCCAGCAGGTACTGCCGCACCGCGGCTGCCGCCGCGATCGACGCCGCGCCCAGCGCGTTGTGCCCGCAGCCGTGCCCGTTGCCGCCCTTGACGACAGGGGTGCACTTGTCCGCGCCCGCCTTCTGACTGAGTCCCGCCAGCGCGTCGAACTCGCCCAAAATCGCGATCACCGGTCTGCCGCTGCCGAAGCTGCCGGAAAACGCCGTAGCGATCCCCGCGACATTCTCCGTCACCGTGAAGCCCAGCTCGCGCAGCGCCTCTTTCTGCAGCGCGGCGCTGCGGAACTCGCGATAGGCAAGCTCCGGGTTGTCCCAGATGTCGTCGCTCAGACGGCAGATGCGCTCTGCGATCGTATCGACGAACTTGACGGTTTGCTGCTTATCCATAGCTCATTCCTCCGTTTGCTGCGGTCCCGCTTTCTTTCTGCGGAGCCGGTAGATGATCAGGTACATCAGCACCAGATAGACCGCCATCAGTCCGAGCGTGACCCAGCTCATGACAGGGTTCTCGCTCGCCGCCAGCGTGACAAGCACCAGCAGCGGCGCGCCCAGCACGATGCCGAAGCTGCTGCCGGTGATCAGATTGTTCGCCGCGGGGGTGGCAAGCTCGGGGTCGACCTCGCGCAGCAGCAGCACGCCGGAGCTGATCGTGCCGGTCATCATTCCGATCATCGAAATCAGTCCCTGCACGTAATAGTCGCCGTAGACCGCCTTGCACACGCGGCGCAGATGCAGCCATGTGGCGACGCCGCCGACCGCCGCGATCAGCAGGAACGGCAGCCACAGACCGCGCAGATCCTCCACCTCGATCGAGGCGATGCCCGCGACGATCATGATGTCGAAGAACAGACCGGAGATGCGGTTGAGCAGATAGTTGTTCTGCTGGTTGAACGCGCGGGATCCCTTTTTCCTCTTGCTCAGCAGCGCGCGCAGCGCGATCGCCAGCGCGGAGCCGATGATGAAGTTGAAGCCCCACAGCAGCGACGAGACCGTCTTCGCAAGTCCCGGCGCGACGGCGGCGATCGCCGCGGTCAGTCCCCAGGTGACGAGGAACGTCACGAGATACACCAGGATCACGGTCGCCGCCTGCACGGAGAGATTGTCGATCCCGCTGCCGTCGTTTCGGAAATAGTCCTGCGCACTCTGCGACGGCGCCGCCTGTTCGGGCGGCGTCAGCTTGCCGCGGCGCCTCCAGACGTTCAGAATCACCACGCCGACCGTGCAGGCGACCAGATAGCCCGTCGCCGCGATGGACATGCCGAAGCTGCGTCCGCCGATAAAGCCGAGCGCCTCGTAGGTCGAGCCGATGTTGTTCGCCTGACCGGGACCCTGCCCGTAGCCCATCGGCAGCAGCATGCCCGCCGCGCGGAACAGCCCCGGCATCAGCGTGTACGCCAGCACCAGCGAAATGAGCAGTCCGACGATGCCCTGCACCAGATAGGTGCTGACGATCACCGCGCCGGACTTCAGCCCCGTCAGATCGCCGCTCTTTTTATCCTTTTCCGGCGGGACGCGCAGGCTCATGGCGATGAAGCCGAGCGCGATGCCGTGAAATACGAGCTTTTCCATCGTCGCGTTGTCCAGCGGCGCGCCGAGATACTTCGCCGCCAGCAGCAGAAAGCCCGCCAGCACCGCCACGGGCATCGTCAGCTTGCGGATCGGCTTTACCTCGCGGTACAGAAAGCTCGCAAGCAGGATCGCGCCCGCGATCATCCCGAGCTGGATCACGACGTTCCAAAGTCCGGCGTTGGCTGCCGAATAGTCCACGGTCGTCCCTCCTTAAAGCGCCAAATACTTGCGCAAATTCGCCGTGCCGTCACAGCGGATCTGATAATAGCCGTCGTTCGCGGTCAGCAGCAGCGTGTCGCGCTGCGTCATCGCCATCTCGCGGATCTCCGCGAGTTCGAACGTATGCCCCGCGCACTCCAGCCGGTCAGCGTACCGCGCAAGGTCTCCCCTGCCCAGCTCCCGACGGCTGTGGTCGCGCTCGACGCGCAGCAGCGTCATGCCGCCGTCGCGGAAGTAAAGTCCCGTCTCGTCCGGCTGCAGTTCTTTGATCGCAGCCCGCTGCCAGTCCTCCCACGCGGCGGGATGCGCGAACGGCGTCTGCGGCTCGAAAAAGCCGACGTCCGTCATGCGGACGGACAGCCCGCAGTCGCACGACAGCGTGTCGCCGCGGCTGTGCAGCGTGCCGACGCGGCGGCAGTTCGGGCAGAGGTACAGCAGCGTCTCCAGATGCTCGGCGGGGTATTTGCCGCGGTACTGCACAGGCTCCGCCGTCTGCCGCGCCATCGCGTCCTCACGGATATCGCGGTCGATCGCGTCGTTTATTTCGTCCGCGGTCATGGTTTGAAGCTTCTCGGGCGGGTAGACGCCGACGAGACGCCCGCGCATTTTGCCGCGGCGCAGTCCCCTGCCCCAGCGCGGCAGCGTCAGATAGCCGCCCTCAAAACGGAACGTCACCAGCGTCGCGCCCGACGCGCGGGCAAGGCTGCCCGTCCCCCTGACGACGGGGATCGTTCTGCCGTCCCAGCTCTGTTCGCCCTCGGCGAAGATGCAGACGCTGTGCCCGGCGCGCAGATGCTTCAGGCTCTGCTTGACCGCCGTCAGATCGGCGCCGCCCTTGCGCAGCGGGATCGGCGCGACCATCCAGCGCAGCAGGCTCGCCGTGAAGCCGCGGCGCAGGATATGCTCGCTGGCGACGTAGTAGATCTGCTTTTTCGGCAGCGACATCGCCGCCAGCAGCGGATCCCACGCCGTCACGTGATTGGAGATCAGCAGGATCGGCCCCTCGACGTCGATGCGGTCGCTCTCCAGCCGGAACCTGCGCGGAAGCCACGGCCGCGCAAGGACTTGCAGCACCGCCCAGATCCTGCGGTGGCGTGCGTATTCGTCCATGGCGCGGCCTCCCCCGGCAGTCCGTTTTTCCCGTCTCTGCCGATAATTATTTTACCATCCCCGAAAGGGATTTGCAAGCGAAAAACAGCCGTTCCGAAGAACGGCTGTTTTCGTGTTTTTCTATTTGCGCTTTTTGCCGAGATACGCCTCTTTGACGCTCTCGTCCGCGAGCAGCTCCGCGCCCGTGCCCTGCATGGTGATGCGTCCGGTCTCCAGCACGTAGGCGAGATCGGCGGTCTTGAGCGCCATGTTGGCGTTCTGCTCGACCAGCAGGATCGTGACGCCCTGGCGGTTGATCTCGCGGATGATGTCAAAGATGCCCTGCACCACCAGCGGCGCGAGGCCGAGGGACGGCTCGTCCATCATCAGCACCTTCGGGCGGGACATGAGGCCGCGGCCCACCGCGAGCATCTGCTGCTCGCCGCCGGAGAG
>JAFSXP010000042.1 GCA_017443965.1 Oscillospiraceae bacterium | reverse complement strand
GATAACGCAGTATCGCACGAAAAGATCCGCTTTGCGGCTATTGTATCCCTATGTGAGGGCGCCCAACCGGAAGCCGCCGCTTTTGTGTGCTGATCACGGGTAGTACTTGACCGTATAGGGATCGTTGACCGAGCCCTCGTTGTTGCTGCGCGAGATCGGCTGTGCGGGCGTACCGCGGTACACCACGGAGAACGTCTGGATGCTCTCGGCGTAGTACATATTGAACTGCAGACCGCCGTTGACCTCGCAGTTCTGCACCGTCACGTAGACCGGACGGTCCCTGACGTTCTTCGAGAGCGTCTGCAGGCGGATCACACGGGCGTTCTTCGGGTCGGAGGCGTAGATGTGGCAATCCTTCAGATAGATCCACGCGCTCTTGTTGCCCTTCGACGCGTCGTGCCCGTAGAAGACGCCGTTGTTGCCGTCGCCGTCAAAGTACATCTCGCAGTGATCAAAGTAGTGCACGGATTCGTCGTTGATGCCGAAGCCGATGGTGCTGTTCGCGCCGAGCCGCTTGCCGTCCGCGTTCGTATCGCCGAACTGCTTTTCAAAGCGGCAGTTGTAATAATACTGCGTCGAGCCGGGATAGCGGTTGTGGTCGTCGTTGTGCAGCGCGTACCGGCAGTTTTTGACCAGCACGTTGAGATTGTACAGCTCCACGCTGCCGAAGATGTTCAGCGGGCTCCAGACGATGCTTGCGCCGTAGGTGATCTCGTTCACGGCAGGCGTGAAGCGCAGCGTGACGTCGCCGAGGCCATAGATCGTCGCATTGTTCGGCACGAAGGCGTTGTACCACTTGTCGGTGCCGGACACCTCCATATAGGTGCCGTTGCCGATGGTGTCCGCCGGGACGGCGATGCGTCCGGCTTTGACCTCCGCCATATACTCGGCGAAGAGATCATACTCGCCCGCGTCGATGAAGATCGTCTTCTGCTTCTCGTTGCCGGTCAGATCGAGCAGCAGCGAGACGAGGGATTTATCCTTGCGCGAGGCGCCGACGTAATAGGTCTCGCCCCGCTGTTTCAGCTCCGCCTCGGTCGGGAGCGGATGCTCCGGCGGCGTGTGGTTTTTCGTGATGTTCTCCTCCTCTTCCCTGTCCACGGCGGTGCGCAGCGTACAGATGATCTTGCTGATCTGCGCGCGCGTCAGCACGCCGTCCGGCGCGAACGTGTCCGCCGACATACCGTTGATGACGCCCGCGTCCACGAGCGCAAGCACGGACGTGTCGGACGTGTCCTTGAAGGGATTTTCCGCGGGCTGCGAGTGCAGTTCCTTCGCCTTTGCCGCGATCTGACAGAACGCAAGGCGCGTCACCTCGCCGTCCGGATCGACGTTGCCCGTGAACCAGCCCTTGCCGCGCGCGAATTTCACGTAGCCGCTCGCCCAGTGCGTGGGCGACGCCTTCTGCTCGCCGTAGCCGAGCGCGCAGACGATCAGCTTCAGCGCCTGCCCGTAGGTCAGGTTGCCGTTCGGGACGAACGTCGTCGCCGTCATGCCGTTTATCGTGCCGTCGGCGTAGAGTTCCTTGACGTAGGGGTAGAACCAGTCCCCCTCCTGCACGTCGGTGAACGGCAGTTCCGTTGCGAAGACCGTTGCCGGCGCGAGCGCCAGCGCGGCGATCAGCAGCAGCGCCGCAAGGCGCGTGAATAACCGTTTCATGGTAAGTCCTCCTTTGCCTTACACGCCGCGGAGCGTGTGGATGATCTTGCTGATCTGCGCTCTCGTCAGAAGTCCCGACGGATCGAACGTGTCCGCGCTCATGCCGTTGATCACGCCCGCCTTGTTCAGCGCGAGGACGGCGGCGTCGTTCGTGTCCTTGAACGGATTCGTCGCAGGCTGCTCGGTCAGATTCTTCGCCTTCGCGGCGATCTGACAGAACGCAAGCCTTGTCACGTTGCCGTTGAGGTCGACGTTGCCCGTGATCCAGCCCTTGTCCTGCGCGAACTTCAGATAGCCGCTCGCCCAGTGACCGGCGGTCGATGCCTGCTCGCCATGACCGAGCGCGCAGACGATCAGCTTCAGCGCCTGCCCGTAGGTCAGATTGCCCTTCGGCACGAACGTCGTTGCGGTCATGCCGTTGACGGTGCCGTCGTTATAGAGGTCCTTCACGTAGGTGTAGAACCAATCGGCTTCGGTCACATCGGTGAACGGCAGCTTCACATTGGGACCGGCATTGATATCGTCATACGCCTGCGTCGGGCGCAGACCGAAGATGACGTTCTGCGAGATCATGCAGGCGACGGTATCCTCGAACTCCTCGACGGAGACGCCCTTTTCCGCGTCGTAAGCCGCGACCTTGCCATCGCCGAGGTAGACGTACACGCCGAGGTTATTCTGATCGGTCAGCTGGAGCACGTCCGGATCCTTCAGCACCAGGAACACGTCGCCGATCTCGTAGTATTCCTCCTTGTATTCCTGCACGCGGTCATTTGCGACCCACGTGTCGCGCGGCTGCGTCGGATCGTCGCCCAGATAGACCGCAAAGCCGGTCAGATGCTCCAAAATCAGCATATCGCGCACGGTCTGCCATTCGGCGCTGACGCCGTCCTTCTTCGGCATCCACATCTTGCCGTTATACTTATCGGACGCGCCGAGGACCTTGGTCTGGGTGCAAATGCCCTTCAGATAGTTGTTGAAGCCCGTCGGCAGATTCAGCTCGACGCCGAGGATCTTCTTGTAGACGTTGTTCGCGAATTCGATGGCGTCGGTCTGTCCGGTGAAGTCCGCGGCGTTGATGTCGGTCAGCTCCATCGCCAGCCGCTCCGCCTTGTCGACGGCGTCCGCGGAGAGCTTCTTGCCGCCCACCTTGAGCTTGAACGTCCGCGTCGGGATGCCGCCGACGTCGCCGCGTGCAAACTCCACCGTGCCGCCGCGCGGCGCGGTGACGGTGACGGTATAGGTCAGTTTCACGGTCTCGCCCGCGGGCACGTCGACCGTCCAGGAGAGCTTACCGCCCTCCTCCTTGCCGCCGCCCGCGTCCTTCAGCTTGGCGCCGGTCGGCAGCGGATCGGTGACGGCGAGACCGGAATACGCCGCCTTGCCGTTGTTGGTGACGGCGACCGTCAGCTGCAGATCGCCGCCGGTCACCGGGCTGTGATAGCGCGTGCCCTCGACCGCCTTGTCGATCTCGATGCCGCGGTATTTGAGACGAGCGGCGGAAACGTCCGTCAGCGTCAGCTTCTGGAACTCGGGATCGTCGTACGGACGCAGGACGATGAAGCCCTTGCCGTAGCTCTTTTCGTTGCGGAGGTTCATGCTGCCCGTCGTGACGGACGCCGGCGGGAAGACCGCCTCGTCCACGTCGTCGATGCGGATGGCGCCGCCCTCGGGATTGGCGTTGGTCACCTTCGTCTCGATCTTGTCGCGGCCGGTGGTGCTGTCCCATTTGCCGCCCCAGCAGTGGATGATATAGTCGTGCCCGTCGCCCTTGTAGTCGCCGATGTAGAGCATGGCATGCCCGTCGCCGTCGCGCACGCCGACGATCACATCGCCGACCTTGAGGTTCGGACGGACGGTCCTGAACGCCGTCTCCAAATCGGTCATGGCGCCGGGATCCTCGCCCTTGGCGTCGTACTTATAGGCGACCCACGGCAGGCTTGTCAGCGCCGTGAACATGGTGTTGGTGGGCGTTTTGAACATCGAGCCCATCAGCTCGTAGCCGAACGCCGTCTTGTAGACCGTGAAGCAGTAGTCCGAGCAGACCGAATACAGCCACCGGTCCAGACTGCCCTCCTCCGGCGCTTCGCCGGTGGTCAGTCGGCACGGACCGCCGTAGCCTGCCGTGCGTTTCTGGATCGTCCACGAGGTGCTGTCGTACTGCACGACCATGCCCTTGTTGTAGTACGCCAGCGCGGTCTCGCGGATGACGTCGTCGAACGTCGCGCGGTCGATGCCCGCTGCGGACGCGGTGAACGTGCAAAGTCCCGCGAGCAGCGCAAGCGTCATCGCAAACGCGATGACGTTCGTCAGTTTCTTCATGGGATGCCCTCCTGTGATGTTTTTCTTATGACAGAGCCGTTCGGCTCCCGTTTACTTCCCCGCAGTAAAATCGTCGTACGCCATCGTCGGGCGCAGGCAGATCACGACGCTCGCGATGATCAGCCGCCCGACCGTCTCGTCAAACGGCGCGATCTTCACGCCCTGTGCGCCGTCGCAGCACGCGACCGTGCCCTCGCCGAGGTAGACGAACGACTGCACGTTTTTCACGTCGGTCGCAAGCAGCATGTCCGGCAGCCGCAGCGCCAGGAAGATATCGCCGATCTCATAGCGCTCGGCGCGGTATTCCTGCACGCGGTCGACCGTCGACCACGTTTTTCGCACGGCTTGCGGATCGCCCTCGAGGAACACCGCGCGTCCCGCCAGATGCTCCGGCGGCACCATGTCACGCAGGCGCTGCCACTTGGGCTCGACCGACGCTTTCGGCTTCCACATCCTGCCGCCGTACTGCGCGTCCGCGCCGAGCACCTCCACGCTGTCAAAAAGCGCCGCCGTCAGCGCGTCAAAGTCGGTCGGCAGCTCGGGCGACGCGCCGAAAAGCTGCCGGTACAGGTCGTTCACGAAGCCGATCGGCTCCGAAACCGGCGGAAGCGTGAGCTTGCCCTCGCGCAGAAGCTCCGCGTTTTCCGGCGGAAGCTTTTTGCCGCCGACGGGGACGGAGAACGTCCGCGTGGGGATGCCGCCGACACTGCCGCGCGGGAACGTGACCGCCTCGCCGCGCGAAGCTGTCACGCAGACGGTATAGGACAGCGCGACACTTCTGCCCGGGCGGAGGATGAGCTTCCACACGACGCCGTCCTTCGTCAGCGTGCCGAGCCCCGCGTCGTGCAGCTTCGCGCCCGAAGGCAGCGGCTCGGTGACGACGAGGTCTTCATAGCGCGTATCACTGTGGTTCGTGACGGTGACGGTCAGCCTCAAGAGATCGCCCGTCTGCACGGCGCCGTAGCGCGTGACGCCGGATTCCTTGCAGATCTCGATCCCGCGGTATTTCAGCCGCAGACGGCCGGTCTCCGGCAGCGGCAGCGCGGCAAATTCCTCGGTCCCGTACGGGCGCAGGATCACGATGCCGACGCCGGAGCGTTTTTCATCCCACAGGTTCCAACAGCCCGAAGAGATCTCGGGCGGGGCGAACAGCGCCTCGTCCACATCGTCGATGCGGATCGCGCCGCCGCGCGGGTTGGCGTGCTTGATCTCGACCTCGAGGGGATCCTCGCCGGTCTCCTCGTTGAAGCTCTTGCCCCAGCAGTGCATGATATAGTTGTGCCCGTCGCCCCTGATATCGCCGACGCACAGCATGGCGTGGCCGCTCTTCGTGCCGTAGCTGACGATGACGTCGCCCGCCGAAAGCGTCTGCCGCGCAAGCCAGAGCGCCTTCTCTAACTCCGTCTCTGCGCCGGGATCGTTGCCACTCGGGTCATACTTGAATACGACGCGCGGATCGGACGACGGCAGCGCCGTCATGACCTTGGTGATCGCTTCCTGCGGCGTGCCCATCAGATCGTAGCCGAACGCCGCCTTGTAGACGGTGTAGACGAAGTCCGAGCAGACCGAATACAGCCAGCGGTCCGACGCGCCCTCCTCGGGCGCTTCGCCGCCGCAGGGGCGCTTGCAGCCGCTGTACTTTCGCGCCTCGCGGATCGTCAGCGGCTTGCCGTCGTACTGGACGAGCGGACCTTTGTTGTAATACGCCATGGCGGTCTCGCGGATGACGTCCACGAACGTTTCGTGATCGATGATCGGTTTGATTGCCTCCTGCATGACGCAGACCTCCTGCCGTGCTTTTTTTCAGTATATCGCAGCACCGCAAACGTTGTCAATCATCATAATAAAAAATGATCCTCTGTCACGGACAGAGGATCATTTTTTGCATATTACAGGTCGCGCAGGATCCAGATGATCTTGCTGATCTGCGCGCGCGTCAGAAGTCCCGACGGGTCGAACGTGTCCGCGCTCATGCCATTGATGACGCCCGCCTTGTTGAGCGCCAGCACCGCGGTGTCGGACGTGTCCTTGAACGGATTGCTGTCCGGCTGTTCGGTCAGGTTTTTCGCCTTCGCCGCAATCTGGCAGAAGGCAAGGCGCGTGATCTTGCCGTCGAGATCGACCGTGTTGGACAGCCAGCCGCTGCGCACCGCAAACCGCTGATAGCCGCTCGCCCAGTGACCGCCGGCGACCGGCTCCTGCTCCTTCTGTCCGAGCGCCAGCGTGATCAGTTTCAGCGCCTGGCCGTAGGTCAGGTTGCCGCCGGGCACGAACGTCGTCGCCGTCATGCCGTTGACGGTGCCGTCGCTGTAGAGATCCTTGACGTAGGTGTAGAACCAATCCGCTTCCTTCACGTCCGTGAACGGCAGCGTGACAGCCTTTTGCGTTGCGGACCGGGTGTTCAGATCGTCATACGCCAGCGACGGACGCAGACCGAGGATGATATTCTTGTTCAGCAGCTTGACAACGGTGGTTTCAAAGTCGCTGACCTTGATGCCCGCGGTCTTGTCGTATTCCGCGACCTTGCCGTCGCCGAGATAGACGTAGACCAGCACGTTGTCCTTGTTGCGGACAGACTGCACATCGGGTTCCTTCAGCGCAAGGAAGATGTCGCCGACCTCATAGGACGCCGTCTTGTAGGTCTGCACGCGGTTGACCGCGATCCACGACTGGCGGATCTCGGTGGGACTGCCCTCGAGATAGATGGCGCGGCCGGCAAAATGCTCGGGGATCAGCATGTCGTGCACGGTCTTCCACTGCGCGTCCCAGCCCTCGGTCTTCGGCGACCACATCCAGCCGCCGTACTGCGCTTCGACGCCGATGACCTTCAGCCGCTCGCAGAGCCCCTTCATATATTCGTTCAGATCGACGGGCAGCTCCAGCCCGACGCCGAACACGCCGTTGTAGACGTCGTTGGCGAATTCGATGGGATCATTCTGCCACTTGTAGTCGCCCGGGGTGATCTTGAAGCTGCCGCCGCGCAGTTTTTCGGCGTTTTCCAGCGCGGTCGCGGAGAGCTTTTTGCCGCCGACCTTCAGCGAGAACGTCCGCGTGGGCAGACCGCCGCCGACGTCGCCGCGCGGGAAGGTCACGGTCTCGCCGCGGTCCGCCGTCACGGTGACGGTGTAGACAAGATCGACCGATTTGCCCGCCTCCAGATCGACCGTCCAGGCGATCTTGTCGCCGGAGACCTTGCCGCTGCCGGCGTCCTTCAGCGAAGCGCCTGTGGGCAGCGTATCGGTGACGGCGAGACCTTTATAGGCATCCTTGCCGTTGTTGGTGATCGTGATCGTCAGCTTCAGCGTATCGCCGGTCTGCGGCGCGCGGTAGCGCGAGATGTCGGTCTCCTTGTTGACCTCCAGCCCGCGGTATTTCAGGCGCACCTTGGAGGCGTCGGAAAGCGTCAGCGTCTCAAACTCGGGCGTCTGATACGGACGCAGGATCGTGAAGCCCGCGCTGCTGTGGTTTGCCGTGCGCAGGTTCCACACGCCGGAGGTGGAACTGTCAAGCGGCAGCACCTCGTCGATGCTGTCGATGCGGATGGCGCCGCCCTCGGAGTTGGCGTTCTTGACGGAGGTCTCGTAGTTGTCCGCGCCGGTCTCCTCGTTGAAACTCTTGCCCCAGCAGTGGATGATGCAGTCTTTGCCGTCGTCCGTCTTGCCGTAATACAGCATGGCGTGGCCGCTTTCGCCGTAACTGACGATGACGTCGCCGACCTGCAACGACTCTCTTGCGGTCTTGATGGCGGCGTCCAGATCCTTGATGGCGCCGGGATCGTTGCCGCCGGGATCGTAGCGCACCACGCACAGCGGATCGGTGGCGGAGACCACCGACATCTTGTTCGTGATGGCATAGCGCGGCGTACCCATCAGTTCAAAACCGAACGCCGCCTTGTAGACGGTGTAGGTGTAGTCCGAGCAGACGGAGTACAGCGTATGGTCCGAACTGCCCTCCTCCGGCGCCATGCCGGACGTCGGGCGCGTCGAGCCGCCGTAGCTGATGCGGTTTTGCAGCGTCCAGCTTCTGCCGTCGTACTGCACCGCGGGGCCCTTGTTGTAGTACGCCATAGCGGTCTCGCGGAACACGTCCTCGAACGTCGCGCGGTCGATCTTCGCCGCGGACGCGGCGAACGTGCACAGACCGGCGATCAGCGCCGCCGCCAGAAGCGCGGCGAGCAGTCTTGCAGTCTTTTTCATGGGGGTTCCCTCCTGTCGGTGTAAAAACCTGTATGGACAGTATACAACAAGTTTTGCAGGATTTCAACGCCGATTTGTATTCACTCTGCGGACAAAAACGACCGATGGCTTGGGCGCCCTCACGTAGGGGGACAATAGCCGCAAAGCGGATCTTTTCGTGCGATACTGCGTTATCAAAAGAGGGAACCCGGCAAGGATTCCCTCTTTCTCTGCCTTGTCTCGCGCAAAAATCTCTCGCTGTGAGGTAAAGGGTACTGCGCTCTGCCGGTTTTCACAGGCACACTTCCGCCAATTCTGCGTTGAACGCCTTGGGAATACACAAAGTATTCCCT
>JAFSXP010000041.1 GCA_017443965.1 Oscillospiraceae bacterium | reverse complement strand
CGACCACACCGAGGTCATCATGACGAAGGAGAACGTCATCGCCGCGCTGGAGACCGTCGTGGAGCTGCTGGGCACGTTCGACATCACCACGATCCGCGCCAGCATGGGCATGTACCTTGTCTGCAAGGCGATCCACGAGCAGACGGATATCCGCGTGCTGCTGACGGGCGAGATCTCCGACGAGCTGTTCGGCTACAAGTACACGGACTTCGCGCCGTCTGCCGAGGCGTTCCAGAAGGAGGCGGAAAAGCGCATCCGGGAGCTGCACATGTACGACGTGCTGCGGGCGGACCGGTGCATCTCCGTCAACTCGCTGGAAGCGCGCGTTCCGTTCGGCGATCTGGATTTCGTCAAGTACGTCATGGCGGTCGATCCGGAGAAAAAACTCAACACCTACGGCAAGGGCAAATACCTGCTTCGCCACGCTTTCGAGGACGGCGGCTACCTGCCGGACGAGATCCTGTGGCGTGAAAAGGCGGCGTTTTCCGACGCGGTCGGCCATTCGAGGGTGGACGACCTCAAGGAATTCGCCGAATCGTACTACACGGACGAACAGTTCGCGCAGCTGCGCACGAAGTACACCCACGCGCAGCCGTTCACAAAGGAATCGCTGCTGTATCGGGAGCTGTTTGAAAAGCACTATCCCGGGCAGGGCGATATGATCGTCGACTTCTGGATGCCCAACCGCGAATGGGAGGGCTGCAACGTCAACGATCCGTCCGCGCGCGTGCTCGCCAACTACGGCGACAGCGGAAAGTAAGCAAGACCGACCACAACTGAGAAAGGACTTATCATGAGCAACTGGGCAACTGTATCACTCGAAAACCTGCCGAACGTCAAGACCGCGGTGCCGGGACCGAAATCCACGGAGTACCACACGCGCTGCGCGGCGTACATGAAGGGCTATTCCAGCCAGGTACGCCTGTTTCCGGTCGCGTTTGAATCCGGCTTCGGCTACACGCTGACGGACGTGGACGGCAACACCTATATCGATTTCTCGTCCGGCATCTACGTCACCGGTCTGGGACACTGCCACCCGAAGATCAGCGAGGCGGTGGCGGCGCAGGCAAAGAAACTGATGAACTGTCACGACTTCACCACCGAGGTGAAGATGAAACTGATGGAAAAACTGCACGAGGTCACGGGCGGACGGTTCGGCGGCTTCCAGCTGTACGATTCCGGTACCGCCGCCGTCGAGGCGGGACTGCGCTGCGCAAGAGCCGCCACCGGCAAGATGGAATTCATCTCGTTCTGGCGCGACTTCCACGGCAAGACGCTCGGCGCCAATTCGCTCGCCGTCGTCGGCGACGACACGCGTCTTCGCGCGCCGGGCTTCTATCTGGCGCCGCGTCCCAATCCGTACCGCGACGCCTTCGGGCGCAGCAAAGAGGAGGCGCTGAAAGACTCCACGCCGTACCTCAAAATGCTGGAGGGCATGCTGGACAACGAGTGCTCCTCGGGCGGCAAAAACGTCGCCGCCATCGTGCTGGAGCCGGTGCAGGGCTGGGGCGGCTCGGTCGTCCCGCCGGATGATTTCATCCCGGCGCTGCGCGAACTGTGCAACAAGCGCGGCATTTTGCTGTTTGCCGATGAGGTGCTGACGTGCATGGCGCGTACCGGCAAGTGGCTGGCGATGGATCACTGGAACGTCACCGCCGACATCACCACGATGGGCAAGGGCTTCGGCAACGGCTTCCCCGTGACGTGCATGGCGGTCTCGAAGGAACTTGCGCCCGCCATCGAGAAGATCTCCGCCTCGTCCAGCTACGGCGGCAACCCGATGGCTTGCGCCGCGGCGCTGGCGTCGCTGGAGGTCATCGATGAAGAGCAGCTTTGCGAGCGCAGCGCGCATCTGGGCGAAATTATGCTGCGGCGCATGGAGCAGATGAAGGCTGCGCATCCGATCATCGGCGACGTTCGTGCCAAGGGCTGCCTGCAGGCGATGGAGATCGTCAAGGACCGCGAGACCAAGGAGCCGTTTATCGAGGCGGGACAGATGATCTACAAGACGGCGTTCGCCAAGGGCCTTGCGTGGGTGCCGTCGGGACATATCCTGCGGCTTTCGCCGCCGATGGTGCTGGACGACGAAGCGGCGCTCAAGGGCTTGGACATCATTGAGGAAGCCGTTGCGGAAACGGAAAAACATTTCGGATATTGAGAGGGATCGCAATGAAAACGGTAAGATTCGGTCTGATCGGCTGCGGGCTGATGGCGCGGGAATTCGCCTCGGCAGCCGCGCGCTGGTGCCATCTGACGGCGGACGTGCCGCGTCCGGAGATCGTGGGCGTGTGCTCGGTCGTGCCGCAGGAGATGGAATGGTTCCGAAAGAACTTTCCCGACATTCGCTACGCAGTTTCCGACTACAGGGAGCTGCTGGACAAGGACGATATCGACGCGATCTATTGCGCCGTGCCGCACCATCTGCACGAGCAGTTCTATATCGACGTGATCCGCAGCGGCAAAGCGCTGCTCGGTGAAAAGCCGTTCGGCATCGACAAGGCGGCAAACGACGCGATCTTGCAGGCATATCACGAAACGCCCGGCGCGTTCGTGCGCTGCTGCAGCGAGTTCCCGTATTATCCCGCCATGCAGACGATGATCCGCTGGTATCGGGAGGGGAAATTCGGCAAAATCCTTGAAATCCACGCAGGCTTCAACCATTGCAGCGATATGGATCTGGAGAAGCCCATCGGCTGGAAGCGCATCCGCAAATTCTGCGGCGAATACGGCTGTCTCGGCGATCTCGGCATCCACACGCAGCACGTGCCGTTCCGCCTCGGCTTTACGCCCGAGACGGTGCGCGCGCATTTCAGCGACATCGTCAAGACGCGCCCCGACGGCAAGGGCGGCACGGCGGCGTGCGACACGTTCGACAACTGCACGCTTTTCTGCACCACGCGCAATGCCGACGGCGACGAGATCCCCATGACGCTGGAGACGAAGCGTATGTGCCCCGGCTCGACGAACCGCTGGTTCTTCGAGCTCTACGGCATGGACTGCAGCGCACGCTTTTCCTCGGACGACGCCAACGCGTTTTACTACACGTCGTCGTGGGGCAAGGAGCAGTCGTGGAACCGCATCATCATCGGCTACAAGCCGATGATCCCCACGATCACGGGACCGATCTTCGAGTTCGGCTTCGTCGACGCCATTCAGCAGCAGATCGCGGCGTTTCTGCTGGAGTATGCCGGCGAGCCGGTCGAATTCGGTCTGTTCACGCCGGAGGAAACGGCGTTGTCGCACGAGCTTGCGACAAAGGCGCTCAAATCGCACTACGACCGCACGGTCGAAGTGATCGAATAAAAATCGGGAGGTCGGTGTCATCATGACGAAATACATCTTTGTCACGGGCGGCGTGGTATCGGGTCTCGGCAAGGGCATCACCGCCGCCTCGCTCGGACGGCTGCTGAAGGCGAGGGGGTTCAAGGTCGCCGCGCAGAAGCTGGATCCCTACATCAACGTCGATCCCGGCACGATGAGTCCGTATCAGCACGGCGAGGTGTACGTCACCGAGGACGGCGCGGAGACCGACCT
>JAFSXP010000040.1 GCA_017443965.1 Oscillospiraceae bacterium | reverse complement strand
GTCGGCGTTCAGCCCGACCAGCACCGCTTTTGCAATTGTCACATGCTCGTTATCCATGCGACCTCCGACAGGGCCAAAAAATCCGCACCGATGCGCGGTGCGGATCTTTGCATGCTCACTTCAGACCGAACTTCTTGTTGAAGCGGTCCACACGTCCACCGGTATCGACCAGCTTCTGCTTGCCGGTATAGAAGGGGTGACACTTCGAGCAAATTTCGACCTTGATGTCCTTCTTCGTAGACCCGGTCTCGATCACGGCGCCGCAGGCGCAGCGGATGGTAGTCTGCTCATAGTTGGGATGGATGCCTTCCTTCATGCTGTTCACCTCTTTCTTGCTTCGTAAAAAGGGAGATTTCCCTTTCATATCATTTCATGCCCGAGTATGTTACCATATCAAAAACGATTTTGCAAGTATTTTTTTATTTTTTCGCCAAATTTATTCTGGCGGCGCGCTCCGCGCCCGGCGCGAGCTGCGCGTCGTCCTCGGCGAACAGCGCGTACAGGTCGGCGCAGCGGCGGTCGCGCTCGGCGCAAAGCGTCGGCTCGCCGGGGTTTTTCAGCGCGATCGAAGCGGTCTTTCTGCATTCGCGCAGCACCGCCCTGCCCCGCTCCGAACTGGCGAGCACGCGGCAGTCTTCGACCGGCTCGCGCAGGTCGTCCGCCGTCAGTCCGAGATACGCGCACAGCAGCAGCCGGTGGATGCGCGTCATCGGGTAGCGCTTGCTCTTCGCCGCCTCGGCGATCTTTGCAACGGTCGGCTCGGTGTGCGCAGCCTTCATCGCCTTGCGCCACAGCCCCTCCGAGCCGTGCGCCGTCTTCTCCCACTCGCTTTCCGACATGGCGCGCAGACGCGCCAGCATCGCGCGCTCGCCGCTTTTTGCGAAGTGGCGCGGCGCGTCCGCGAAGATCGCCCGCGCTTCGGGCGGGATATACGGCAGCCAGTCGCCGCCCGACGCGAGCAAGTTTCGCACCGCCGCCGCCGAGGGTGAGCGCGGATCGGGCGTCTCGTCGTGGTAGTCCCCCGTCCGCTGCACGGCAAAGACTTCCAAATCCGCTTTCTGCCGCAATATCGCGCGGCAGTACTCGACGGCGAGGATGTCGTTCGGCTTTCGCAGCAGCGCGCCGTCGCCGCCGAGAGAGCAAAGCGCCGCCTCCCGCGCCGCGGCATAGCTGCAGCCGCCCTTGAGCGCTTCGCGCAGCGCCTCGTCGTATTCGGGACGCGCCATAGTCTGCGCGACCGCCGTCAGCCGCGGCGCGTTGCCGCATTCGCAGCCGAACGCCAGCGCGTCCGCGCAGCCGAGCCGCCGCAAAAGCTCCACACCGCCCGAGGCGAAGCCCTCCGCAGAGGAAAGCACGCGCGTGACGGGAAGCTCCAGCACCACGTCCGCGCCGCACGCTGCCGCCGCCTCCGCGCGAACATATTTGCCGAAGACCGCGGGCGCGCCGCGCTGGACGTAATCGCCGCTCATCACGCAGACGACGGCGGCGTCCTCGCCGAACCGCTGCCGGATCGCGCGCAGCAGCGAAGCGTGCCCGAGGTGCAGCGGGTCAAATTCACAGATCACGCCGATAACTTTCATGGTTTTCTCCCGAAAAATGTAAAAAATGCTCTTGAGATATGGACAGATTTATTGTAGAATATCTTTTGTATGAGTACATCATATCATGAAACCGCAGCAGAAACAAGACAAACATAGGAGTGAGGAAAACATGAAAGTTCTGGTCATCAACGCGGGCAGCTCGTCGCTGAAGTATCAGCTGATGGATCCCGACACCGGCGCAGTCTCCGCCAAGGGTCTGTGCGAGCGCATCGGCATCGACGGCAAGTTCACCTACAAGGCGGGCGGCAAGACCGTCATCGACGCCGCCGACGTCGCCATGCCGACGCACGCCGAGGGCATCCGTGCGGTGCTTGACGCGCTGGTCAATCCCGAGTACGGCGTGATCGGCTCGATGGACGAGATCGACGCCGTCGGTCACCGCGTGCTGCACGGCGGCGCGAAGTTCACCGAGTCCTGCCTGGTCGACGAGGCGTGCAAGCAGGCGATCCGCGAGT
>JAFSXP010000039.1 GCA_017443965.1 Oscillospiraceae bacterium | reverse complement strand
GTGGAGATGATGGGCTTCCTCGGCATGGGCAACAACCCCATGGTCGGCGCGACCGTCGCGGTCGCCGTCGCCGTCGCGGAGAGCCTGAAGTAAAACGCATTTCAAAAAAAGAAGCATGCCCGCGTCGGGCATGCTTCTTTTTTGCACGCAGATCAAAAGTAGTGTAAAAAAAGTATGCGCAGTGGGTTGCAATTCCGGACGATCCGCGTTATAATAAGAACAGCATTTATTCATTCAATGAAAAAACGAAGATAGGGAGAGGAACGCAATGAAACGAATGATCGCATTATGCCTGGCGCTGCTGCTGGTGTTCGGCATGGCAGCGTGCGGCGAGACGACGACCACGGAGAATGATGCGTCGACCGACGCACAGCAGACGGAGACGGCGGCGCCCGTCGACGCGGAAGAAATGGGCTTCTATCTGCATCCGAGCGACTATCAGGGCGAAATGCCGCTGGTGCCGGAGGGTGAGAAGAAGACCATCACCATCGGCGTGCGCACGAGCGCCAAGGTACTGGACTACAACGACAACGAATTCACGAAGTGGATCGAAGAGCAGACCGGCATCGACGTCGAGTTCATGCAGTTCAGCGGCTCGGCGAGCGACGCCGCGACGCAGATCTCTCTGATGATCGCCTCCGGCGAGCGGCTGCCGGACATTCTGCTGAATATCGGCGGCATCAACAAGGCGACGGCGAAGGAATACGTCCGCGACGGCTATTTCATCGACCTGCGCGAATATATGGACAGCGAAGCGTACTACATGCACGAGGCGGCGCAGCTGTACTTCCCGGGCGAGCAGTACGACGACTTTGCCGATAACCTGATGTTCTACATCACCGATCCCGCGACCGGCGACGTGTTCAGCACGCCGTACGGCTACTTCTGCGAATCGGATGAGCTCCAGGGCCATATCTGGATCAACGGCGAGTGGCTGGATAACCTCGGTCTGGAGCAGCCGAAGACCGTCGAGGAGCTGTACGACGTGCTGGTCGCGTTCCGCGATCAGGACCCGAACGGCAACGGACTGAAGGACGAGATCCCGATGACCGGCATGGCGCTCAACGCCAGAAGCAACGTGCTGCAGTACGTCATCAACGCCTTCATCTACTGCTTCGACAAGTATAAGTACATCGTGGACGACGGCGTCGTTTCCGCGCCGTATCACACCGACGAATACCGCGAGGCGATGAAGTATCTGCGCAAGCTCGTGGACGAAGGGCTCCTCACGCCGCTGACGTGGACGCAGTCGTCGTCCGAGCTGCAGGCGCTGCTGAATCCCATCGAGGGCATGCCGCATACCGTCGGCGTCGTGATGGCACCCGCCGAACAGCGCTTTTTGCCCGACAGCGACGCAATGTTTGTCTTTGAGCCGCTGCGTCTGCTGGAGGACGCCACCGGCAGAGGCGGTCACGGTCCGATCAGCAACGCGCAGATCGAGTACGGCGTCTATATCACGGCGGACTGCGAAGAGCCGCTGCTGGCGTTCCGTCTGATCGACTTCCTTGCCTCTCCCGAGGCGCTGCTGCGCATGGAGCACGGCGTGCTCGGCGAGGATTGGGAGTACTATGACGATCCGACCGGCACCTCCGGCTCGTACGGCGGACCGGCGCGCATCAATCTGCTGAACCCGACCGCGCTTGACACGGCGCACCGCAAGTCGTGGAACAACGTTGCCGCGTTCTCCTCAGATCAGTACTGGCAGGTCCTGACGGACGTCAACGACGGCTCGTACACCGGCACGATGTATAAGAAACTGCAGGAGCAGGTCAAGAACTACAAGGACATGGGCATGAACCAGGAGGTCATGTACATGTTCGAGCGCACCGAGGAAGAGGACGAGCGCTGGAACGACGTCAACTCCGAACTGAACACCTTCATCGGCACCGCCCGTTCCAACTTCTGCAACGGCATCTGGGATCCGAACAGCGACAGCGACTGGAACGATTACGTCGCCACGCTGGAGAGCCTGGGCTACTTTGATACGTGGATCGACGTCGCGCAGTCCAGCTACGACCGCCACCACGGCAAATAAGAGTTTTTACAAAAAAGGAAGCATGCCTTGCATGCTTCCTTTTTTTGTGTGCGTTGTGCGTCTCCCGTATGTCATGACTTCGCGAAGCGAAGGATCTCCCGGTACAGCGCTTCTCACCGAGCACGACCCGGCGAAGCGGTCGTGC
>JAFSXP010000038.1 GCA_017443965.1 Oscillospiraceae bacterium | reverse complement strand
TCGTCCCGTATCTTGTCATCGGGTACGACATCCTGCGCAAGGCGGCGCTGGGCGTCAGCCACGGCGAGTTCTTCGACGAGAGCTTCCTGATGGCGATCGCGACGCTGGGCGCGATGGTGCTCGGCGAATACCGCGAGGGCGCGGCGGTCATGCTCTTCTATCAGATCGGCGAGCTGTTCCAGAGTTACGCCGTCGGCAAGAGCCGCGGCAACATCTCGGCGCTGATGGATATCCGCCCCGACTACGCGAATATCGAGGGCGAGAACGGGCAACTGGAGCGCGTCGATCCCGACGACGTGGAAATCGGCACGACAATCGTGGTTCAGCCGGGCGAACGTATCCCCATCGACGGCAAGATCATCAGCGGCGTGACGACGCTCGACACGAAAGCGCTGACCGGCGAAAGCCTGCCGCGCGAAGCGGGCGTCGGCGACGAAGCCCTTTCCGGCTGTATCAATCTGTCCGGCGTCATTCGCATTGAGACGACGAAAGAAGCGGACGAGTCCACGGCGGCGAAAATCCTCGAACTGGTGGAAAACTCCAGCATGAAAAAGTCCCGCTCGGAAAATTTCATCACGCGATTTGCCCGGGTCTATACGCCTTTTGTCTGCGCGTTCGCGGTGGTACTGGCGGTTGCGGTGCCGCTGGTTCGCATGGGCCTGATGGGGCTTTCTCCGGACTGGGCGGTCTGGATTGAGCGCGCGTTTATCCTGCTGGTCATCAGCTGCCCCTGCGCTCTCGTGATTTCCGTGCCGCTTTCCTTCTTCGCGGGCATCGGCAGCGCGTCGGCCAACGGCGTCCTGGTCAAGGGCTCGAGCTATCTGGAGCTTTTGGCGGACGCGGAGACGGTGGTTTTCGACAAGACCGGCACGCTGACGAAGGGCGTGTTCGACGTGTCCGCCGTTCACCCCGACGTCATCGAGAAAACGGAGCTGCTGCATCTGACCGCGCACGTCGAGCGGTATTCGACGCACCCGATCGCGAACTCGCTGCGCGCCGCGTATCCGAACGAGGCGGACGACTGCAAGGTCGAAAACGTCGAGGAGATCGCGGGGCAGGGCATTCGCGCTCTCGTCAACGGCGATACGGTCTGCGTCGGCAACGAGAAACTGATGGACGCCGTGGGCGCGGCATGGCGCCCCTGCGAAAAGACGGGCACGATCATTCATGTGGCCATCAACGGCAAGTATGTCGGCCACGTGGTCATTTCCGACGTGCCGAAGGCGACCTCCAAGGGCGCGATCCAGCTGCTGCACGAAGCGGGCGTCAAGAAGACGGTCATGCTGACCGGCGACGCGAAGCCCGTAGCCGACGCAGTGGCGGCGGAGCTGGGCCTCGATATGGTCTACAGCGAGCTCTTGCCCGCGGACAAGGTGGAAAAGGTCGAGGAACTGCTGGCGCAGAAAAAAGACGGCGACGGTATGCTGGCTTTCGTCGGCGACGGCATCAACGACGCGCCGGTGCTGGCCCGCGCCGATATCGGCGTGGCGATGGGCGCCATGGGCTCCGACGCGGCCATCGAGGCGGCGGACGTGGTGCTGATGTACGACGACCCGCAGCAGATTTCGCTGGCGATGCGCATCGCGCGAAAGACGATGAGCATCGTCAAGCAGAATATCGTGATGGCGCTCGGCGTCAAGGCGGCCTGCCTGATCCTCGGCGCGGTCGGTCTCGCGACGATGTGGATGGCGATTTTCGCCGACGTCGGCGTGATGGTGTTGGCGGTGCTGAACGCGCTGCGCGCCTTGTCCGTGGACAAGGGCGGCGTGGTGCTGATGGACGCGCCGAGGCCCGTCGAAACGTCGAAACCTGTCGCCGCGTGAGTTGCAAAAAAAAGAGGGCGTAAACGCCCCACAGAATTTATGAGCAATGCAATC
>JAFSXP010000037.1 GCA_017443965.1 Oscillospiraceae bacterium | reverse complement strand
GGTTTCCGGTGCGCCGACCGACAAGGGCATGACCGGCGAGGAAACGGCGACCGGCGCCGTGTTCACCGGCGCCATCGGTCCCGCGGGCGCGCCCGTGCAGTTGACCGTGACCGATATCGCCGGACAGACAGCGGAAACGGACACGCTGATCGGCGGCGGCGGCATGGGCTGATCCCGCCGCCGCGGAGAACGCACGGCTCGCCAAGGCGCGCCGCGACAGCAAACTCAATTCGCTCAAACTCAAGGCGCAGATAAAGGCCGAGGTGCTGAAGGAGCGGATCGACGACCGCCGCGAATCGGCGGAGGAGGCGCAGATGGACGCCTACGTCCTCGAACTGATGGACTACGCCGAGTGCTGCCAGCAGATGGCGTTCGCCGCCGCGGTCGAGGCGGACCTGATCCTGCTCGAAGCCGCGTCCGGCTGCGCGGAGTTCTGAAACAGGGAATAATAAGGTAAACTTGACAGAGCAAAAGCGGGAGGATCGCACGATCCTCCCGCTCTTTGTGTGTACTTATCCTCTGCCGCGTAGGGAGCGATCCCCAGATCGCTCCGCCGTGCGAGTTTCGTCTCTGTTTCGCTTCGCTCCCCTTATATCTCCTCCGTGGCTCGCCAAAATGCCCAAATGAGGAGCATATAGCACACGGTTTTCGGCAGCATCAGCATGCCCAGCTGCGGGACGAGACCGGCGGCGACCGCCACGGGGATGTAGAACAGAAACGACAGCGCGATCAGCAGCCACACGGACCGGAAGCAGCGGAGCTCTCCGCGCTTGCGGCAGTACAGGCATATGTCGATGACGCCGAGCGCGACGAAGGGCACGTTGCGGACGATCCCCCAAAGCATCGGGCTGTCATTTTGCAGCCAGCGGTTGCCCGGCAGCAGGCAGAGCGCGACGCGCAGCGCGACCAGCAGCCAGACGGTCACGCGCAGCGTGCGGTTTTCCTTTTCGCCGTAGACGCGCAGCCACAGACGGTACAGCAGCAGATAAAACACCGTCATCGTGACGCTCGTCACAAGCTTCCCGACGCCGAGCCACGCCGTGAAGTCCGCGCCGACAAAGTAGTTCAGCACGCGGGGGATCAGGTGAAAGGCGTCGCCGCAGCCCAAAATCAGCGTCGCGGCGCCCATCAGTTTTCCGATTTCGTCCCGGCGCTTTCGCAGGATGAGGACGCCGAGCACGACGGCATACGCCAGATAGACGACGTCGAAGACGCTCTCGCCGTATTTCATCATTTCCGCAATTCTTCGGCGACGGCGGCGCGGACGTCCGCCATGTCCGCGGTCGGCTCGAAGCGGGCGACGACCTTGCCTTCGCGATCGATCAGGAATTTGGTGAAATTCCATCCGACATACGCCTTGTCGCCGTATTTTTTGTTGTTCGCGTCGGCGAATTTCTTCAGCGCGGCGTTCTTCAGCCCCTTGCCGAAGCCGGTGAACGGCTTTTCCGCGGCGAGCCACGCGAACAGCGGATCGGCGCCGTCGCCGTTGACGTCGATCTTGGCGAACTGCGGAAACTCCGTCCCGAACTTCATGGTGCAGAAGGTGTGGATCTCCTCCTCGCTGCCGGGCGCCTGGTTCGCGAACTGATTGCAGGGGAAGTCGAGGATCTCAAAGCCCTGCGCCCGGAACTCCTTGTACATCGCCTCCAGCGGATCGTAGTGCGGCGTGAAGCCGCAGCCGGTCGCCGTGTTGACGATCAGCAGCACCTTGCCCGCGTAGTCGCGCAGCGACACGTCCTGCCCCTGCCGGTCCTTTACGGTAAAATCATAGACGGTTTTCATAGTCTGCTCCTTTCAAGCCCTGTGTGTATCTTCCGATTACAGGATAACAGAAACCGCGGCAATTCTCAATCCCGAGTTTCCCGCCTCCTGCGCACCCGTAGGGGCGATTGTCAAATCGCCCGCCGTTTATCACAAAAGGACGCGCCGCAGCGCTTCCTTTGATATGCTTTTGCCGATTACGCCTTGTTGAATTTCTCTTTCGGCTGTTTGCAGCGCGGGCAGCGCCAGTCGTCGGGCAGGTCTTCAAACGCAACGCCGTCGTGCTCGGCGGGATCGTAGACGTAGCCGCAGACCGAGCAGACGTATTTGCCGCTTGCCTTCTGCGCGGAAAAGTCCACCTCGGCAAGCACCGTCGGGACGGGATGATCGAGATCGATC
>JAFSXP010000036.1 GCA_017443965.1 Oscillospiraceae bacterium | reverse complement strand
TCGGGCAGAACCCGCACTACGTCGGCAATGCAAAGTCGGAAGAGGAGAAGCAGGCGCTGATCGAGAAATACGGCGCGCAGGCACAGCGCCCGGCAGTCAAGATGTCGAAATCGCTCGGCAACGTCGTCAACCCGGACGACGTCGTGAAGCTCTACGGCGCCGACACGATGCGTGTGTATATCATGTTCATCGGCGACTTTGAGAAGACCGCCACATGGTCGGACGAAGCCGTGAAGGGCTCCAAGCGCTTCCTGGACCGCTGCTGGAATCTGATGGACATGGCGTCCGACGATCCCGACGTCTCGGCAAAGAACGAGTCGACAATCCACAAGACCATCAAGAAGGTCACCGAGGATATCGACGAGCTGAAGATGAACACCGCGATCGCCACGCTGATGTCGATGGTCAACGAGTTCTATCAGAACGGTCTTTCCAAGGGCGACCTGCGCGTGCTGATGCTGCTGCTCAGCCCGTTCGCGCCGCATATCGCGGAGGAGATGTGGGAGCTGACCGGCTTCGCCGCAGAGACGGGCAAAATGGCGATGCAGCAGCCGTGGCCGGAATTCGACGAGGGCAAGACCGTCGACGCGTCGGTGGAGATGGCTGTGCAGGTGCTGGGCAAGTTCCGCGGCACGGTCACAGTACCGGTTGACAGCGATGAGGATACCGTCGTCAATGCGGCGAAGGCATCCGATAAGGTCGCACGCGCCATTGAGGGCAAGACGATCGTCAAAGTCATCCTTGTCAAAAACAAGCTTGTCAATCTGATCGTGAAATAAACGGCATACTTCGACTTTTTTCAAAAACTATCCCGATCATCTCTTGACAACCGCCACGTTTTTGCATATAATGACTACGCTGTTTTAACAGCCCTGAAAGTATCCTGGATCGAGCCGGATACCGCCGGAGGGAGGGAAAACGACAATGTCTGAAGTTCATGTGAAGGAGAATGAATCTCTGGAATCCGCTCTGAAGCGCTTTAAGCGCAGCTGCGCCAAGGCAGGCGTCATTCAGGAAGTGAAGAAGAGAGAGCATTACGTGAGCCCCAGCCTGAAGCGTAAGCAGAAATCCGAAGCTGCACGTAAGAACAAGAGAAAGTTCTATTGATCCCTCCGTGTACGTAAAGCCAACGACACCTTGACATTTGTCAGGGTGTCGTTCCTTTTGTCGCGTCGATGAGGATTCTGATCCCGCATTCTTCGGCAATGCGCCGCTTTTCGGTGAGCGAGGCGTCGTCGTCATAAAGGATCAGATCGTACTCCGGTCGATCCGACCATTTCCAATTCGTGCAGAGCGTCTCGCTGTAAGCGCCGCCTTGAAATATGCCGTCAAGCTCCGCGCCCTGTCCGTCGAGGCAGGGGAGGCGAAATCCCATGCACACGCGGCGCAGCAGCAGACAGTCCGCCGCGCTTTGCCGCAGACAGTCTGTAAAACTGCCGCCGGAAACGGCGCCGTCAAGGATCACGTGCGGCGATATGTGTCTGGTTCCGTTTTTTGCAACAAATGAAAAAGAGATCGAACCATCTGCGCCTCGAGTTTGAATGCACCAATTTGTACCGGGCGGCGGCGACGGATCCTCCGTCAGATAAAAGACCTCCGTAGACAAGCCCCCGCTTTCTGTGCTATACTGTAGAAAAACTATGCAAAAGAGGTCACCGATATGCTTCTGCTGCCGGATCTGATCGTCGGCAGCGTCTGCGACCTGACGCCGGAACTGCTCGAATGGCACGGGATCGACACGCTGCTGATGGACTTTGACAATACGATCATGGCTTACACGGAGGACGTACCGTCGCAGGATGTGCTCTCGTGGCTCGAGAGCGTCAAAAACAGCGGCATTTGCCTCTGTATCGTATCGAACACCAAGCGCGGCCGTGCGCCGGCGTTTGCGGAGAAAAACGGCATTGACTGCATCACCGCTGCGAAAAAGCCGTTCCAGCGCGGCGTGCGCGAAGCAAAAAAGCGATATGCGGGAAGTAAGAAACTCGCGCTCGTCGGCGACCAGATCTACACAGACGTGCTTGGCGCGAACATCGGCGGCGTCTTTTCGATCCTGACAAAGCCGATCCATCTGCACAATATCTGGCTGCGGCTGCGGAACGATCTGGAAAAGCCGTGGATCGCATGGGGAAGGAGGCGCCTGCGCCTTGACGAGACTTGAAAAACTGCTGAACCGACTCGACGGCTGTGAATGCGACGCGTTCCTCCTTACAAGCAAGGCGAACCGTCAATACGCTTCCTCCGCGCCGATCGCGGAGGGCATGGCGCTGATCAGCAGACGGGGCTGCCGCTATTTCACGGACAGCCGTTATCTGGAGGCGGCGCAGCGCAGCGTGCGCGGATTTGAGATACTCGACGTCACGCGCGAACATCCCTATCCGGCAAGGATCGAAGACGCCGTGCGCGATTGGGGCGTGAAAATGATCGGTTTTGAAGACGGTCATCTCACCGCAGCAGAGCTGAAAAAGCTGGAAGAGAAGCTCTCGGCAAAGCTGATCCCCGCGCAGCAAGAGATCTCCGCGCCGCGGGAAACGAAGGATCCCGACGAGCTTGCGATGCTCCGCAAGGCGCAGAACATCGCGGACGCGGCATATCTGCAACTCCTGCCGAAAATTCAGGTCGGCATGACGGAAAAGGAATTGCAGGCAGAGTTGATCTATCTGCTCTATCGAAACGGCGCGGAGGGGCTTTCGTTCAGCCCCATCGTCATCTCCGGCGAAAACACGAGTCTGCCGCACGGCGTGGCGGGGGACAAAAAGCTCGACTACGGCGATTTTGTCACGATGGATTTCGGCTGCAAGCTCGGTGGGTACTGCTCCGATATGACGCGCACGGTCGCGCTCGGCTTTGTCACGCCGGAGATGCGAAAGGTCTATGATACGGTCCTCGCCGCGCAGGAGGCGGGGATGGCGGCAACGAAGGCGGGCGTAAAATGCGCCGACGCAGACCGCGCCGCGCGGATAGTGATCGAGGACGCCGGCTACGGAGAGTACTTCGGTCATTCCTACGGTCACAGCATCGGGCTGGAGGTCCACGAAAAACCGAACTGCAGTCCCTCGGATGAGAGCATCCTCCGCGAGGGCGTCGTCTGTTCCGCAGAGCCGGGCATCTATCTGCCGGGCAGATTCGGCGTCCGCATCGAAGACGTCGTGATCGTTCACGCCGACGGCTGCGAGAGCATTACGGCGGCGCCGAAAAATTTGCAGATTCTGTAATATCGCGCTTGCAATATGGGAAAAAGTATTGTAAAATATCGTAGTTAAAAAACCAAACGATATCAAACGGAGGGAAAACATATGGGAACCATTACCGCCGGTGAATTCCGGAACGGCAAGACCTTCGAATACGAAGGCAAGATCATGCAGGTCATTGAATTCCAGCATGTCAAGCCCGGCAAGGGCGCCGCGTTCGTCCGCACCAAGATGCGCAACATCGTCACGGGCGGCGTGACCGAGACCTCGTTCAACCCTACGGCGAAGTTCGAGGAGGCGTTCATCGAGCGCAAGGACATGGAGTACAGCTACAACGACGGCGATCTTTACTACTTCATGGACCAGGAGACCTATGACATGGTCCCGCTCGGCAAGGACGTCCTGGACGATTCGTTCCGCTTCATCAAGGAGAACACAGTCTGCAAGATCCTGTCCTACAAGGGCAACGTGTTCGGTATTGAGACGCCGAACTTTGTCGATCTTGTCGTCACAAAATCCGATCCCGGCGCAAAGGGCGACACCGCGACCAATGTCACCAAGCCCGCCACACTGGAAACCGGCGCGGAGATCAAGGTGCCGCTGTTCATCAACGAAGGCGACCGCATCCAGATCGACACCCGCACGGGCGAGTATCTCGGTCGCGCCAAGGGCTGATCGGGAGGTGCGCATATGAATCTGCCGGAGAAAGCCGCTTATCTGAAGGGGCTGCTGGACGGTCTTGACATCGACAAGGAGAAGCCGGAGGGCAAGCTGCTTGCGGCGATCGTCGACGTCCTTGTGGATATGGCGGAGAATGTTGACGACATCGAAGACGTCATCGACGCCGTTTCCGACGAGCTCGATACCATCGAGGAAGACCTCAGCGACATCGAGGAATATCTGATGGACGAGGAAGACGACGAGGACGACGAGGATTTCGATTACGACGGCGAAACCATCTATGAGGTAAAATGCCCGAAGTGCGGCGAAGTGATCGACCTCGACGAAGAAATGCTGGACGCCGGTTCGATCAAGTGCCCGAACTGCGGGGAGGATCTGGAGTTCGACGGCGACGACAGCCCAGAGATCTCATTTTAATCGCGTACGCGTCCGGCAAATGCCGGACGCGTTTTCTCTTTCGGAGGTTATTTATGTCCATTGAAAAAGCACGTGCATATCTGAAACAATACGGCATGGATGACCGCATCTGTGAGCTGGAGCTTTCCAGCGCAACGGTCGAGCTGGCGGCGCAGGCGATCGGCTGTACGCCCGAACGCATCGCAAAGACGCTTTCATTTCAAACATCGAACGGTCCGATCCTGATCGTCGCTGCCGGCGACGCAAAGATCGACAATCCGCGCTATAAGGCGCAATACGGAGAAAAAGCGAAAATGCTTGCCTTTGACGAGGTCGAGCCGCTGATCGGTCACGCGGTCGGCGGCGTATGTCCGTTCGGCGTCAACGACGGCGTTACGGTCTATCTCGACGTATCGCTGCAGCGTTTTGAGACGGTCTGGCCCGCCTGCGGCAGCAGCAACGGCGTGATCGAGCTGACGATCCCGGATCTGGAAACACTGTCAAAGAGCGTCGGTTGGGTCGACGTCTGCAAGGGCTGGCGACCGGAAGAATGATTGCATAGCATCCGAAGCCGCGCAAATACTAAAAGAAAAATCGGCGGAGGATGTATATGGAAAACAACGAGCAGACGCAGAAGGACGAATTGCTGCAGTCCGTTTCCGAGCTTGGCGGCGCTGTCACCAAAACGAAAAACGGCACGATCTATACACTTTCGATCATCGGACAGATCGAGGGACATCAGGTGCTCCCCGATACGACGAAGACAACAAAGTACGAGCACATTCTGCCGCTGCTCGCATCGATCGACGGATCGGATGAGATCGACGGGCTGCTGCTTCTACTCAATACCGTCGGCGGCGATATCGAAGCCGGTCTTGCCATTGCGGAGCTGATCTCCGGCATGCGCAAGCCGACTGTATCGCTGGTGCTCGGCGGCGGGCACTCCATCGGCGTGCCGCTTGCCGTCGCCGCGAAGCGAAGCTTTATCGCACGCTCCGCCTGTATGACGATCCACCCCGTGCGCATGACGGGCGTGGTCGTCTCCTCGCCGCAGACGTACCGCTATTTCAGCCGTGTACAGGACAGCATCGTGGATTTTGTGACGTCCCACTCCAAGGTGCCGCGTGATACGTTCCTGCGCTATATGATGGCGACAGACGAGATGGCGACGGATATCGGCACGGTGATCTACGGGGAAGAGGCGGTGTCCTGCGGACTGATCGATGCGATCGGCGATCTCGGCGACGCACTGCAGTGCCTCCACGGGCAATTCGGCGGCAAATAAACTCGGTATGGCAATTTCCCGGGAAATGTGGTATAGTATTCGGGAACGGATTTTTCCGAACGGAGGATCGTTTCATGAATATTGTGCAAGCCGCGATCCTCGGCGCTTTGCACGGCATTACGACCGTGCTGCCGATCTCGGGATCGGGACACATTTCCGCGCTGCGGGAGTTGCTGAAAGTCGGCAGCGATGATCCGCTGTTTGTGGCAATGCTGTGGATCGGCATTCTGATCGCCGTCTGCTTTTTCTACAGAAGAAATATCACCGTCCTCGGGGCGGAGCTGCTGCGCGTGCTGCACATCAAAAAGCAGCGCGAGCGCTCTGCACAGGGCGCGCTGCAGCGGAGACTGCTGGCGTTTCTCCTGATCGGCACGATCCCGATGTCGATCGCGCTTTTCTGCCGTGATCTCATCGGGACGCTGTCAGGCAATCTCTTCTTTATCGCGTTTGCGATGATGGTCAACGGCGGCATCATCTTTACTTCTGACCGTTTCGGCAGGGGAGCGAAGACCGCGCGAAAGATGACGGTCGCGGACGCGGTGTGGATCGGCTTTGCGCAGCTTTTTTCGCTGCTGCCGGGACTGTCGCGCACGGGGCTGACGGTCGCCACAGGCATGACGCGCGGTCTGGACAAGCGCTTTTCCGCCGATTTCTCTTTTTTGCTGTCCGTACCTGCGCTGCTCGGCGCCGTGGTGATGTCGCTGACCGACGCCTTCTCCGCCGCGTTCAGCTGGAACGCGCTTCTGTTCGGTCTGATCGGTATGGTCCTCGCGGCGGTATTCGCTTACGGCGCGCTGCTTCTGATCCACCGCACGATCCGCCGTGAAACGTATAATCACTTTGCTTTTTACTGCTGGGGCGCAGGCGCTGTGATCCTGTTCCTTGCGCTGATTTCCTAAACTCTCAAAGGAGTTCTCGACATGGCAAATAAAAAGAAAAAGAAGAGTTCGCCGCAGGGAAAGAAGCCTGCCGCGAAAGCTGCGCACAAACCGATCCGCCGTGAAGTCGGCGGCGTCGTATGCGCGGTTCTGGCGGTCGTTTCACTGCTCGGCTGCTGCGGCGTGAAGGCGTTCTTTACGGAAGGGATCGCAAATCTGAGTCTTGGTCTGATCGGTGCAGGACTGTACATACTGCCGCTTTCGTTCGTGTTGGCTGCATTCATCCTGTTTCTGCACGACGGCAGACCGGTCGCTATGCGCGTGGTCTGCGCATTTACGATCAGCGTTTTGATCGGCTCGCTGGTACATCTGTTTTCCGCAAACGTCGATCTTTCCGGCGGCTTCGGCGATCTGATCAGCGCGCTGTACGAAGGCGGCAAAGCGCACCTTTGCGGCGGCGTGATTTCAGGCGGTATCGCCATCCTGCTGGAGGGCGCCGTCAGTAAGGTCGGCGCCGTCATCCTGCTGGGCGTTCTGCTGATCCTGTCGCTGCTGACAGGACTCAATATGACCGTGCGCGGCATCATCACCGCGATCCGTCAGAGACCGCGCGCAAAGTACGACGAACCGAAGCGCGAGCATCCCGATCCCGCAAAGGTGATCGTCGATCATGTTGCGCAGAAGCACATCGAGCGCGCCGAGGAACGGAAGAAGTCAAAGCCGGAGGAGTTCGACATTCCCGTCGACGATCCGATCCTGCCGCCCATACCGAAAACCGAACCGACCGCATCTGCGGGCACGGTTATCTCACCGGACGAGTACATCCTGAAACAGCGCGAAGAGGCAAGACGCGCCGCTGCCGAAAAGGATCAAAAGGAGCATCCCGAGTGTAAACCCGCCGCGGAGACGCTGCCGGAGATCCCGGAGGAGGCGAAGAAACTCAAGCACGAAGACGTGCAGCGCGAGTCGCAGATCGTCGCAAAGGAGATCGAGGAGAAGAAGGAAGAGGAAGCGCCGAGTTATCTTTTCCCGCCGGTCGATCTGCTGCTCTCGGGCGACGGAAGAATGATCGACGGCACCGAGGAGATGCGGCTGAACACGCAGCGTCTGAACGATACGCTCGTCAGCTTCGGCATTGAAGCAAAGATCATCAACGTCATCCGCGGCCCGTCGGTCACGCGGTATGAGATCGAGCTTGACCGCGGCGTGAAGCTCTCCAAGATCACAAGTCTCGCCGACGATATCGCGCTCCAGCTCGGCGCACAGGGCGTCCGCATCGCAGCGATCCCGAACAAGATCTCCGTCGTCGGCATCGAGGTACCGAACCGCGAGGTTTCGACCGTCACGCTGCGCGACGTGATCGCTTCGGACGAATTCACAAACAGCAAGTCCACGATATCCTTTGCCGTCGGCAAGGATATCGGCGGCGCCTGCATCGTCGGCAACATCGCCAAGCTGCCGCACATGCTGATCGCCGGTACGACGGGTTCCGGTAAATCCGTCTGCATGAACAGTCTGATCATCTCGCTGCTGTACAAGTCGACGCCGGAGCAGGTACGGCTGATCATGATCGACCCGAAGATGGTCGAGCTCGGCGTCTATAACGGCATCCCGCATCTGCTGATCCCTGTCGTGACCGATCCGAAAAAGGCAGCAGGCTCGTTGCAGTGGGCGGTCTGGGAAATGATGCGCCGCTACCGTATGATGGCGGACGCCGGTGTCCGCGATCTGGATTCCTTCAACAATGAAGCGCAAAACAACGACGAGCTGGAAACCATGCCGCAGATCGTCGTCGTGATTGACGAGCTTGCCGATCTGATGCTTGCCGCGGCAAAGGAAGTCGAGGAATCCATCTGCCGCGTCGCGCAGATGGGACGCGCGGCAGGCATCCACCTGATCATCGCCACGCAGCGTCCGTCCGCTGACGTCATCACCGGTCTGATGAAGGCGAACATCCCTTCGCGTATCGCCTTCGCGGTCGCGTCCGCGATGGAATCGCGCATCATTCTGGACGCGCAGGGCGCGGAGAAGCTTGTCGGCAAAGGCGACATGCTGTATTCGCCGCTCGGGCAGGGAAAGCCGTGCCGTGTACAGGGCTGCTATGTCTCCGAGGGAGAAGTCCAGAAGGTCGTGGATTTCGTCAGCAAGCAGGCGGAGGCGAACTACGACAGCAAGGTGATCGAGCAGATCGACAAGAACGCCGCCGCGACAAGCAAGACCCCGTCTCCTTCGCAGGAGGAATCCGCGGCGGAATCGGAGTACGACGAAATGCTGCCGCAGGCAGTCGACGTCATTCTGGAGGTGCAGCAGGCGTCGACCTCGATGCTTCAGCGGCGGCTGAAGCTCGGCTACGCCCGCGCGGCGCGGATCATCGACGATATGGAAAAGCTCGGCATCGTAGGCGCGTATAACGGCTCGAAGCCGCGCGATATTTTGATCACAAAGGAAGAATGGGAAAAAAGAAAGCAGGCAGGGGAAGAAGGTCCCATCGAGGAACTGATCCAGTGACTGCGACGGCGCCGCATCCCGTTAGGGAGCGACAGCAAAGGAGAGAAACATGAAAACCGAAAACCACGCAAAGGTCAGACGTCTTGTGACGCTGGCACTTCTCGCAGCACTGATCGTCGTGCTGCAAAGCCTGTCCACTCTGTTTCCGGCTGTGACGCCGGTCAACCTAACGCTCGTGCCGATCGTCATCGGCGCGATCCTGTACGGTCCCGGCGCCGGCGCGATTTTAGGCGGCGTCTTTACGGCGGTCGTGCTGATCGCGGGCTTCACCGGAACGGACGTCTTTACATCCATGCTGCTAGGCAGCGCGCCCGTCTGGACCGTGCTGGTCTGCGCCGTGAAAGGCGTCGGTTGCGGCGCCGCCGCAGGAGCCGTCTACAGACTGCTGCAAAACAAAAACCGTTTTGTCGCGTGTCTGCTTACCGCCGTCGTCGCGCCGATCGTCAATTCCGGCGTGTTTACGATCGGCGTGCTGACCGTGCTCCGCAGCAGTTTTGAGACGATCGCAGCAAGCTTTGAGATCGCCGACGCCATGCAGTGGCTGTTCGTCGGCATACTCGGCGTGAACTTCCTGATCGAGTTTACCGTAAACGTCGTGCTCAGCTCCGCGATCGCGTACATCACGAAAGTTGCAAAGAAAAG
>JAFSXP010000035.1 GCA_017443965.1 Oscillospiraceae bacterium | reverse complement strand
TACGAAGACCCTTTTAAGGGTAGCAAGTAATCATACCACCGGGGCTTGAACGAAGTGAAAGCCAGCGTCTTTTAGGCGCTGGCTTTCATCACGGCCTTCTAGGCCGTTTTCATGCCACCCCTCTTAGGGGTGGTCATGACTTGTCTGCACCCGTCCCGATGTCCCCTGGTTTTTGTACTTTCCGGGCGACACCCCGACGTTCTGACGGAACGTGCGGATGAAATGCGTGTAGTTGCGGAAGCCGGACTGGTCGCACGCCTCCTGCACGCTCTTGCCCTCGCGCAGCAACGACCGCGCGTGCATCACGCGGCTTTTGATGATGAATTCGCCGGGCGAAAAGCCGGTGGAGTCCTTGAACAGGCGGCACAGATGCGACTTGGAGATAAAAAACTGCGACGCCAGCGTGTCCAGCGACAGATCGTCCGTCAGATGCTCGGGGATGTACGCCAGGATCTCCGCGATGTTGCTCTGCAGGTCCTGGCTCTCCAGCGTCTCGTCGGACTGCGCGGCGGCGATCTCGTTCACCTCCAGCAGCAGATTGAGAAACGCGATGTTCTTCCGCAGGTCGGCGCCGAAGCCGTGATGCTCGACCATGCACTGCTCGTACAGCATGGAAAGCCGCTTTGTCTGCTCATCCGTCAGCAGGTAATACACGCGGCCGGTCTGGAAGCAGTGCAGCAGATTGGTCGTCTGCGTGGACAGCGAATCGACGTAGCTGCGCGGAAAGCGGATCACGTAGCGGTTATACAGCTGCTTCGGCGAGCCGACGCTGCGGTGCAGCACCGCCGACGGCAGCACGATCAGCGAACCGTACTTCAGCGGATAACTCCGGTCGGTGACGAACATCTGCGCGTTTTCCGACAGCGACAGAAGCAGCTCATATTGCTCGTGGAAATGATAGCGCTTCATATTCCACTGTTCGTTTGTTCGTTTGTAGGCAACGTAATCGGTCACGAAAATCGCCTCCGAAACGACTATATCACAAAATGATAATATTTGCAAACATTTTCGTGTTTTCGGCATAGATAAGATATTCTTTATCCATTATCATAGTTCTGTTAAATCTACAAGCAGGGGAGGATGTATATGGATTTGAAGCTGATCAGACCCATGACAGAGGAGTTTGCCGAGTATCTGCGCGATGAATCGCGCAGCGTTGGCAGCGCGGAGCATATCGCGTTCCCGCGTACGCAGGACGAGATCCGCGAGATCCTGAAAGCATGCTATGCATCGGGTGAAAAGGTCACCGTGCAGGGCGCGCGGACGGGACTTGCCGCGGCGGCGGTGCCGTACGGCGGCTGTATCGTGAATCTCAACAAGATGAACCGCGTGACCGCCATGCGCCATGAGGGCGGCGACTATTACATCACGCTGCAGCCGGGCGTCGTGCTGTCGGAGCTGAAAAAGATGATCGGGTCGAAGAAATTCGACACGACCGACTGGGACGAGGCGTCCAACGCGGCGTACGTCGATTTCTGCAAGGACGGCGAGTTCTTCTTCTCGCCCGACCCGACCGAGGCGTCCGCCACGATCGGCGGCATGGTCTGCTGCAACGCCTCCGGCGCGCGCAGTTACCACTACGGTCCGACGCGCGGACATATCACGAAGGTCACGATGGTTCTGTCCGACGGCAGAACGCTCACGGAAACGCGCGGCGGCGAATGCGCAAACGGCTATGACGCCGTGTTCACCTGCGACGACGGCAGCAAGATCAGCGCCAAGCTGCCGACCTATGAGATGCCGAAGACGAAAAACGCCTCCGGCTACTACGCCGCGAAGGACATGGAGCTGATCGACGTGCTGATCGGCAGCGACGGCACGCTCGGCGTCGTCAGCGAGATCGAGGTCAAGCTTCTGCCGCTGCCGCAGATCATCTGGGGCGTTTCGCTGCTGTTTGAAAACGAGCAGAGCTCGCTCCGCTTTGTCGATCAGCTGCGCGGCAGCGTGGAGGGCGTTGCGTCCGTCGAGTTCTTCGACTCCGGCGCGCTGGACATCCTGCGCGAGCAGAAGAAAAAGAGCACGGCGTTCTCGGCGCTGCCGGTCATCGAGCCGTTCGTCAACACCGTCGTGTACGTCGAGCTCCACTGCGATACCGAGGAGCAGGCGCAGCAGCGGCTATTCGCCGTCGGCGACGCGTTCACCGCGGCGGGCGGCAAGGAGGAAAACAGCTGGGTCGCGAGAAATCAAAGCGATCTCGACCGGCTGATGTTCTTCCGCCACGCCGTGCCGGAGAGCGTCAACATGCTGATCGACCAGCGCAAGCAGAAGGACCCGACCATCACCAAGCTCGGCGCGGATATGTCGGTGCCCGACGCGCACCTGTTCGACGTCGTCAAGATGTACCGCGACACGCTGAAGGAGAACAATCTCGAATCCGCGACGTGGGGACACGTCGGCAACAACCACCTGCACGTCAATGTCCTGCCGAACAACGGCGAGGAGTACGCCCGCGCGAAGGAGCTGTTCAAGGTCTGGGCGGCGAACGTCTCGAAGATGGGCGGCGCTGTCTCCGCGGAGCACGGCGTCGGCAAGCTGAAGGCGGCGTTCCTGACCATCATGTACGGCGATCGGCACATCGACGAAATGCGCGCGCTCAAGCGTGCGTTCGATCCCAAGTGGCAGCTCGGCGTCGGCAATCTGTTTACGGAAAAGGAGGGGATCTGATCATGAAGATCATCGTCTGCATCAAGCAGGTGCCCTCGACGAACGAGGTCCGCATGGATCCCGTCACCAAGACGATCATCCGCGACAGCCGCCAGGCTGTCATCAACCCGTTCGATACCTACGCCATCGAAGAGGCGGTGCGTCTCAAGGAGCAGCTCGGCGGCACGGTCTATGCCATGAGCATGGGCATCCCCGCGACCGAGCGCCTGCTGCGCGACGCCATGGCGCGCGGCGTGGATAAGTCCCTGCTGCTGACCGACCGCGCCTTTGCTGGCGCAGACACGCTGGCGACGTCTTACGCGCTGTCGCTCGGCGCTGCGCAGCTCGGCGATTTCGACCTGATCATCTGCGGCAAGATGGCGGTCGACGGCGACACCGCGCAGATCGGTCCGGAGCTCTCCGCGCAGCTCGGCATCCCGTTCATCACCGACGTCTGCGAGATTCTGGAGGCTTCTGAAAAGAAGCTCCGCTGCAAGAAGGTCACGGACAACGGCTTTGCCGAGGTCGAGATCACGCTGCCCGCGCTGATCACGGTCTCGAAGGATATCAACATGCCGCGGTTCCCGTCCATTTCGGGCGTGCGGTTCAGCCTGACGGCGCCGTTCCGCAGCTGCACGGCGGCGGACGTCGGCGCGGACACGGAGCGCTGCGGTCTGACCGGCTCGCCGACGCAGGTCGTGCGGTCGTTCACGCCGGACCGTTCGCACAAGGCGCAGCCGCTGACCGGCTCGATGGCTGAGATCGCGGACGCCGCGCTGAAGATTTACGAGGAGGTGCGCTGACATGGGTATCAAGATCGACAGAGACCTCTGTATCGGCTGCGGAACTTGCCTCGGCGCCTGCGGCAGCGGCGCGCTGGAGCTGAGCGGCGACGGCTATGCCGTCGTCAACGACAACTGCGTCATGTGCGGCATGTGCGTGGACGCCTGTCCCGTCGGCGCGATCACGCTGGAGAAAGACGGCGGCGAAAGCGACATCTCCGCTTACCACGGCGTCTGGGTGTTCGCCCAGCAGACCGAAGGCAAGATCCTGCCCGTCGCCTATGAACTGCTCGGCAAGGGCAGGGAACTCGCCGACGCGCTCGGCGTCACGCTGACGGCGGTCTGCTTCGGCTCCAACGTGCAGCAGCCCGAAAAACTGATCCACGCGGGCGCGGATAAGGTCATCCTCGCGGACGATCCCAAGCTCGGCTTCGCGATGGATCTGCCGTACGCCGACCTTCTCACCAAACTGATCCGCGAGCGCAAGCCGGAGATCGTGCTGTACGGCGCGACGGCGTTCGGCCGCTCGATGGCGCCGCGCGTCGCGGCGACGGTCAAGACCGGTCTGACGGCGGACTGCACGATCCTGGAGATCGACGGGGAGACGAAACTGCTGCGGCAGACGCGTCCGGCGTTCGGCGGCAACCTGATGGCGACCATCATCTGCCCGAATACCCGTCCGCAGATGGCGACGGTGCGCCCGGGCGTCATGCCCGCGCTCGAGCCGGACACCTCCCGCACAGGCGAGATCGAGCGTCTGACCGGCGTCGAAATCCCCGATACGGCTGTCACGCTGCTCAACACCATCACTGAGATCACCGGCGATAATATCACCGACTACGATATCCTCGTTGTCGGCGGCAAGGGCGTCGGCGCCAAGAAGAACATGAAGTACGTCAAGCGGCTTGCCGAGCTGCTCGGCGGCAACTACGGCGTGTCACGCCCGCTGATCGACGCGGGCTGGGCGGAGTATAAGCACCAGGTCGGGCAGACCGGCTGCTCCGTCGCGCCGAAACTGCTTCTGTCGCTCGGCGTGTCCGGCGCGATCCAGCACCTTGCCGGTATCGGCGGCGCGCAGACGATCATTGCGGTCAACACCGACCCCGACGCGCCGATCTTCAACGTGGCGCATTACGCCGTCGTCGGCGACTGCATCGAGTTCATGCAGGAAATGATCGCCAAGCTTGAGGCGAAGCAGTAAGGGGAGTCCGGCTATGTGGAACAACAACTCGTCGGAGAGCACGCGCATCACCACGCGCATGTTCCTGCGGATCGCCGCCGGCGGTTATCTGGCGTATCTCGGCTATAAGATCGTCAGTCTGATTGGCACCGAAGAGGCGGGCATGCCGCCGTGGCTGGCGTATCTCTCCGGGATCGTGTTCATGGCGGCGGGCGTCGGCTTTGCGATCTATTCGTTGATCACGATGCGCAAGCAGGCGCAGAAAGCCGCCGCGGACGAGATCGCGGCGCAGCTCCCGCCCGAGGAGGACGAGACCGAGCCGCAGGAGCTTCCCGAACAGACGGAGACGACCGAAGAATAGAAAAAAGGCAGAGGTGCTGTCAGCACCTTTGCCTTTTTTCTCTGTCACAGCGCTTCAATCAGATAGTAGATCGACGGCGCAAGCTTCCCGCCGATGGAGAATTTCAGCCACCCGTCCTCCAGCGTGACGGGGATGTAGCCGATCTCCAGCCCCTCGGCGCTGATGGAGCGCACTTTCATCTTTCGATCTGTTCGGAGCGCGATCTCGGCGTTTACGACCTCGCACAGGATCGGCGCGTGGCCGAAGGATTTCAGCTCGCGGTAGGGCGGCAGTCCGGCGAATACGGACTTCGGCTGCTTTGCGCCCGGTACGTCGTCGGAGATCTGCATATCCGTGTTTACGGCGTTGCCGACGGCGGTAAGCAGGATCGAATCGCTTTGCGCGATCTCCGAATCGTTATTCAGCGACGAGAGCGCGATCACTGCGTAATCGTTGGCGCATTGCACGGTCAGATCGGTCAGTGCAATCTCTCCGTTTTTTCCGAGGCGGCCGTAGACGCATTTCGTCATCGGCGTGTCCACGATGCCGTAGCGCCTTGCCCAATTTCGGTACAGCTCGCCGGTGTCGGAGCGCACCTCGCCCGCGGAGACGTCGACAAGCGGCTCGAATTCCGAGACGGCATTGCTTTCTTTGCCGTCGTAATCCACGCCGATCTGACAAAGCTCCGTCGAGGCGATCAGCGCTTTTTTTGCCATCGTGCCGAACAGGGAATTCGGCACGCCGTCGTCGGTCATATCGCGGATGCCGATCACGACCTTGTTATCAGACGGCCTCACGTCGCCGCGCCGCGTGATGAGCGCCGCGTGATAGAACATGCCGAACTTCGCGGGATCGTTCCACGTGGCGAACGGACCCTCGCGGTAGCCGGTGTCGCTGATCGTTGCCGCGCTGACCTCCTTGCCGAGAATATCCATGTGGCGGATCAGCGATGTATAGGCGTAGGTGTGGATCGTGTAGCCCGACCAGTTCTGCAGCCGTCCGACCGCCGCGACCATGATCGCGCTCTCCGCACGGTACTTGTTGGGCCACGTCAGATCCCATTCGGAGGTAAAAAACGGCTTGCCGAACGTGCGCTTTCTCGCCGAGCGCATCGCGCCCCACTCGGGCAGCTCGTGCAGAGATATGTCCTGCCAGTATCTTCCCTCCGGTCCCCAGTTCATAAAGCGGATGTTCAGGTGCGTGTCGATGAAATCGCCCGACTTCGTCGAGGCGCGGCATTGCAGATACCGCGCGGAAAAATTGCAGCCCGTGATCGGGATGCGAACGCCGATCGAGCGCATATATGCCATCATGGAATCGTAGTAGTTCTGCTCGATCTCCGTCTTGAAATCGGTCAGCGCCTCCACGGTGTTGTCGTTCATATCGACGGCGTCGACGTCGATCGCGATCCCGCGCTGTGCGCACCACACGCGGAAGCGTTCGCGGAACTGCGAGGCGTACGGCTCCAACTCGATCCTGCCGAACGTCTTCATAAGGTCCTGCTCGTTGACGACGTCGGTCAGCGCGACGGCGGGCTCGTCCTTGTAAGCGAGACCGGTGTACGGGTTGACGTGGTTCCACAGCATGTCCATGTAACTCTTTTGCAGCTCGATCATGCGCGGATCGAAGATGCAGTACGGCACGGCGCGTTTCGGCAGCTCGGGGTTGGACACGCCGTCCGCTGTGTGGAACGTACGCGAGACCATCATATCCAAGAAGATGTAAATGCCCTCGCTTTTCAGGCAATAGATCAAATAGTCCAGATGATCGAGCGATTCCGCGTCGTATTTCGAGGTGTCGGAGATGTGCTTTCCTCTGCGGAACTGATAGAGGTTCGGGATATTCGCCTCGCTGTCCAGCTGGTGCAGCCGCACCATGTTGCAGCCGTAGGAGGCGAGCCGCTTTGCCAGCTTCGGCGCGTAGTCCTTGTCCGGGAAACACGCGCCGCCGTTCAGATTCGTGCCCCAGAAGCGCGCGACCGTGCCGTCCTCAAAAACGAAGTTATCGCCGTCGACGCGCAGAAAACCGTGTTTTCCCGCCGGCTTTTCATCCTCAAACAGGAATGAAATATCCAGCGGCGCGAATTCCGCAAACGCAGGGAAGGGGATATAGTCAGCCATCGTCGGCACCGTCCTTTCTCGGATATTATAGCATCTCAACGGATCGTTTGCAACTTCATAAAGAAAGACACTTGACTTGCTGCACATGTAATGATATATCGCTTCGCGATATAATATACTTGCTTCGCAAGCATGATATCATACCGTGCTGCGCACGGTATGATATCATATCCGTTCATTCACACGCCGCAGGCGTATATCATCGCACGAAGTGCGATATCATCCCGAAGGGATATCACCCGTTCCGACAGGAACGGATATCATTGAAAAAGACACTTGCTTTCGCAAGTGCCTTTTTCATGGTCGGAGTGGCGGGACTTGCTTTGCTGCGGCAAAGCCACGGCGGTTGCGACGTGCCACCGGCACGTCGCCAAGAGCCGCCTTTCAAGTCCCGCCGTGAATGTGACAATCAAAAACAGGGAC
>JAFSXP010000003.1 GCA_017443965.1 Oscillospiraceae bacterium | reverse complement strand
TGCGGGCATAGCGCATGAGCTGATCTTTGTCGACGACGGTTCCCGCGACGAAACGTGGGCGCGCATCGAAACGGCCGCGTCCGTGATGCCCACCGTGCGCGGCGTGCATTTCTCGCGCAATTTCGGCAAGGAGGCGGCGATCCTCGCCGGTCTCTCGCAGGCGTCGGGCGACTGCTGCGCGGTGATCGACTGTGATCTGCAGCATCCGCCGGAAAAGCTCGTCGAGATGTACGCGCTGTGGGAGCAGGGCTACGACGTGATCGAAGGCCAGAAGAGCAGCCGCGGGAAAGAGAGCGGCCCGCATGCCTTTGCCGCGCGCAGCTTCTACAAGCTCATCAGCGCCGCGACCGGCATTGACATGGCGAATGCCTCCGACTTCAAGCTCCTCGACCGCAAGGCCGTGGACGTGCTGGTGCACATGCCCGAACGCGGCGCGTTCTTCCGCGCGCTGTCGTCGTGGGTAGGCTTCCGCACGACGAGCGTGCCGTTCGACGTGCGCGAGCGCGAGGCCGGCGAGTCGAAGTGGTCCACCAAGTCGCTCATCAAATACGCGCTCAACAACATCACGGCGTTCTCCAACGCGCCGATGCAGTTCGTCACGGCGGCGGGCGCGTTGAGTCTGGCGGTCTTCGTCGTCTGGGCGCTTGTGTCGCTCGTCCGTCTGATCGCCGGCGCCGACGTCGGGATCGGTACGGGACTCGGCCTTCTGATGCTGCTGATCGGCGGCGTCTGTATGCTCGCGCTCGGCGTGATCGGATTCTATATCGGTCGCATCTATGACGAGATCAAGCGCCGTCCGCGGTTCATCATCGCGGCGGTCTGCGGTATGAATCATGAAGCATAACGAACGGGAGAAAAAAACACTGTTTCAGCGCGCGGACCGATCGGTCTGGATCTTCGCGCTGCTGCTGCTTTGCGTGTTCGGCGTGATGCTCTGCGGCAATCTCCTGACGGACAAGTTCGCCGACGACTTTGCCTATGTGTTCAGCTTCGCGGACGGGACGCCCGTCCGCTCGCTGTCCGGCCTGCTGTCGTCCATGCGCGAACACTACCGGACAGTCAACGGCCGCGTGATCGCGCACGCGTTCGTGCAGGTCTTCGAGAACCTGCCCAAGGGCGTGTTCGCCGCCGTCAACGCCGGCATGTTCACGCTGTCGCTCGCGCTGGGGTATACGCTCTGCACGGGCAAAGCCCGGCGCAGCAATTTTCTGCTGCTCGGTTTGTTCGCGGCGGTCTGGATCTATATGCCGGCGTTCGGACAGGTCAATTTCTGGCTGGACGGCGCGTGCAATTATCTGTGGGCGCAGGTCCTTTCTCTGCTGTTCCTGCTGCCGTACGTGCGGCTTTTTGAAAAGCGCCCCGTTTTTCTGGAACCGGGACACATCCTTAAAAAGATCCTGTTCACGCTGTACGCGTTCGTCATGGGCGCCTATTCGGAGAACCTCTCCGGCGCGGCGCTGTTCATGGCGATCCTGCTGCTCGTGCTCGTGCGCGCCGACGGCAAGCGGAAAGCGCCGTTTACGGCGGCGCTGCCGATCCTCGCGGGGATCGCCGGTTATGCGGCGATGATTTTTTCGCCCGGCGAACTGCAAAGCAAAAACGCAGGCTTCTCGGCACTGCGTCTTCTGTATCAGACGGAAAAGGTCGCGGATCGCTTCCACGTCATTCGGATCGTGATCGTTTCGCTCGTCGTCCTGTTCTTTCTCTCCTCCGCCCTGCACGTGGACAAAAAGCGGATGCTGCTCGCGGGTGTTCTGACCTGCGGCGGCGTCGGCGCAGGTCTCATATTCGCGCTGGCGCGGTTTTATCCGTACCGCAGTCTCGCGGGGAGTATGCTGCTGCTGACGCTCGCCTGCGGCGTGCTGACACGCTCGCTCCTCGAAACGCAGAAAGCCAGACGCGCGGCGCTGTGTCTGCTGACACTGCTGACGCTGTCGCTCGGCTATTGGTGCCCGCACGGGATGAAGGACGTCTATCTCGTTCATACGGCCGTCGCGGAAAACCGGCAGCTGCTCACGGAGCAGAAAGAAGCGGGCAAAACGGATATCCGCCTGCCCGTGCTGACCGCCGAAACCAAATACAGCGCGGTAGACGGCCTGATCTAACTGTCGACCTCCAACAAGGACTACTGGTCGAACCTGTACATGGCGAAGTATTACGGCGTCGAGTCGATCCTCGGCACGGAAGCGGAATAACAAAAGTTTAACGGCGCGGATACGTACAAAACACGTATCCGCGCCGGTTTTTCTCTGCAAAGCGGATTTTGTCGTTGACAAATTCCGAGATGAATTGCGCCTGACGGCGCGTGAATTGCCTTACGGCATGAATTGACCTTCGGTCATGAATTGCGCTGTGCGCATTGCGGACGGGCTTCGCCCGTACCCATTTAAAATGGGGTGCGGG
>JAFSXP010000034.1 GCA_017443965.1 Oscillospiraceae bacterium | reverse complement strand
TGAGCTTTTCAAAGTGCTTTTTGCCGACTTCCATCACGACGTCGGAGAACATCTGTATGAACCTGCGGTAGCAGTCCCATGCCCAGCGCGGGTTTTTCGTCTGTTCCGCGAGCGATTCCACGACCGTCTCGTTCAGGCCGAGGTTCAGGATGGTATCCATCATGCCGGGCATCGACGCGCGCGCGCCGGAGCGGACGGAGACGAGCAGGGGGTTCTTGGCGTCGCCGAATTTCTTCGGGGCGTTGATCTCCTCCATCTTCTTGACGTACTCCATGATCTCCGCCTGGATGGTCGGGTTGATCTGGCGGCCGTCCTCGTAGTACTGCGTGCACGCCTCGGTGGTGATGGTGAAGCCCTGCGGCACCGGCAGACCGATCTTGGTCATCTCGGCGAGGTTCGCGCCCTTGCCGCCGAGCAGCTCACGCATCTGCGCGTTGCCTTCGGAGAACAGATAGACATACTTTTTCGACATTTTCGGTATTTTCCCCTTTCGATGGTTTCGGGCGTTTTGCGCCCGGTTTTTAACGGTCTTTCCTATAGCAATAATATAATATAACACAGATCAATTCGTTTGAAAAGGGGGAAAAAGGAAAAATTTATACGTTTTTTGCGCGCGGGAAAATCGACTTGCAATCCCACCACGAACGGGGTAATATGAGGGGGAAGAAAACGAAAGGATGAGAACTGTGTCGGACGTCATCGCCGCGGCGGCAACGCCGCTTATGCCGAGCGCCATCGGGATCCTTCGCGTCAGCGGCGAGGGCTGTTTTGACGTGGCTTCGCGCGTGTTCCAAACGAAAACGCCGATCGCCGAGCTGCCGCCGCACAGGCTGACGCGCGGACGGCTTCTTGACGAGCGCGGGCGCATGATCGACGACGCGCTGATCGCTGTGTCCCGCGCGCCGCACAGCTACACCGGCGAGGACACCGTCGAGCTGCAGTGCCACGGCTCGCCCGCGGTGCTGGCGGCGGGACTTCGCGCGCTGTTTGCCGCGGGAGCGCGGCAGGCGCTGCCCGGCGAGTTTACCAAGCGCGCGTTTCTGAACGGGCGCATGGATCTGACGCAGGCGGAGGCGGTCGCCGATCTGATCGACGCCGACACCGCCGACGCCGCCGCCAACGCGAGCGCGCAAATAGGCGGCGCGCTGCGCGAAGTGATCGACCCGATCTACGACGGACTTATCGATCTGCTGGCGCATTTCCACGCGGTGCTGGACTACCCCGACGAGGAGTTGGAGCCGTTCGCGCTGACGGCGCACCGCGAAAACGCGGAAAAGTGGATGCGAAAGCTTTCCGCGCTCGCACGGACGTTCGACCGCGGGCAGGTGCTGAAAAGCGGCGTCCGCGCCGTGATCGTCGGCAGTCCGAACGTCGGCAAGTCCAGTCTGCTCACCGCGCTGGCGGGCTTTTCGCGCGTCATCGTCGCCGACGTCGCCGGCACCACGCGCGACGCGGTGGAGGAGACGGTGCTGCTCGGCGGCATCAAGGTTCGCCTGCTGGACACCGCCGGCATCCGCGAGACCGCCGACGGCGTCGAGGAAATGGGCGTCGAGATCGCGCGGCGGTCGGCTGAAAATGCCGATCTGGCGCTGTATGTCTGCGACGGCTCGCGCCCCTTGACGGACGACGATCTTCTCGCCGCCGCGGAGGCGAAAAAGGCGAAGCGATGCGTCGCGCTGATCAACAAATCCGATCTGCCGCAGGCGGTCTCGCCCGCGGCTCTGCCGTTTGAGACCGTGCTGTCCGTCAGCGCCAAAACCGGCGCGGGGCTGGACGAGCTCGCGCGGACGGTCGGCGCGTGGTACGGCGGCGGCGCGCCGTGCGACGGCGGCATTTTGACGAACGCGCGGCAGCAGGCGGCGGTCACGACGGCAAGTGAGGCGCTCTCGCGGCTGATCGCGGCGACGGACGGCGGCGTCACGCCCGACGCGGCGCTGCTCGACGCGGAGGCGGCGCTCTCGGCGCTCGGCGAGCTGAACGGCAAAACCATGCGCGAGGAGATCGTCTCTCGCATCTTCGAGCGCTTCTGCGTGGGAAAATGATCCGCTGCTATAATAGATTGACACAGAACAGAGGAAACCGACATGATCTATCTGGACAATTCCGCCACGACGAAGCCGTGTGAGGCGGCGGTCGCGGCGGTCACGGAGACGCTGACGAGCGGCTGGGGCAATCCCAGCAGCGTCCACGGCTTCGGCATCGAGGCGGAGGCGCGGCTGCGCAGGGCGCGCAAACAGGTCGCCGCGGCGCTCGGCGCGCCGCCGGAGCGCGTGTTTTTCACCTCCGGCGGCACGGAGGCGGACAACTGGGCGATCTTCTCGGCGGCGAATCGGCTCGGCAAGCGCGGCAGGCATATCGTCACCACGGCGGTGGAGCATCACGCCGTGCTGCACCCGATGCAGCAGCTTGAGGCGCAGGGGTTCGAGGTCACCTATCTCGCGCCCGAAGAAAACGGCGTCGTCACCGCCGAGGCTCTCGCCGCGGCGCTGCGGCAAGATACGATCCTCGTCTCCGTGATGACGGTCAACAACGAGACCGGCGCGGTCATGCCGATCGCGGGGATGCTCCGCGCCGTGCGGAGAAAGAGCCCGCTGGCGCTTTTCCACACCGACGCGGTGCAGGGCTTCGGCAAACTGCCCTTTAAGGCGAAGACGCTCGGCGCGGACATGATCTCAATTTCCGCGCACAAGGTGCACGGACCGAAGGGCGTCGGCGCGCTGTATATCCGCGAGGGGCTGCCGCTGCCGCCGTATCTGTACGGCGGCGGGCAGGAGGAGAATTTCCGCTCCGGCACCGAGCCGCTGCCCGCCATCGCGGGCTTCGGCGCCGCCTGCGCCGCGCAGGATTTCGCAGCCGACGCCGCGCATATGGCGCGTCTGCGCGATCTCTGCCGCGAAAAACTGGCAAGGATCGACGGCGTGCGGCTGATCGGCAGCGGCGACGCGCCGCACATCGTATGCTTGTCTATTCCGGGGCTTCGCTCGCAGGGCATCATCAACTGCCTGTACGACGCGGGCATCTGCGTCTCCGCCGGCTCGGCGTGCAGCCGCGGTCACCGCAGCCACGTGCTGACGGCGATGGGACTGCCCGCCGCGGTCATCGACGGCGCGGTGCGCGTGTCGTTCGGACGGGACAACACCGAAGCCGACGTCGACGCGCTGATCGCTGCGCTGCGGCAGGCGAAGCGCACGCTGAAGGGGTGAGAGCATGGAACTGAAGCCGAGAGAAGTGATAACACTGCTCAAGGGCGCGCCGGCGGCGCGCGAGCAGGTCGGGCGCGTCGTGCCCGACCGGTTCACCGATCTGCAGCGCACGGGCTATCCCTACGGCGGCGCGCAGTACACGCGGACGTACTGCCACGCGTCCGTCACGCTGGATTTTTACACCGACGCGACGGCGCTGTCGTTTTCCTACGGCAATCTGTGGAACGAGACGAACGACACCGGCCCGTGTTCTTTTGATCTGCTTCTGGACGGCGTGCTGACGAAGCGGTATCATCTGCCGGTCGACTGGACCGTGCAGCGCGCGCCCGACGGGCAGCTCCGCATGGCGCTCGGCGCGGGGGAAAAGCGCGTCACGCTGCACCTGACCAATTTCTTCCACGTGGAACTGTTCGACGTCGTGCTGGAGGACGCGACCTTCGCGCGTCCGTATGAGCACCGCGGGCGGTTTCTGGCGTTCGGCGACTCGATCACCGAGGGCTTCTTCTCCCGCACGCCGTCGCAGACTTATGTAAACCGCCTGTCGCGGCTGCTGGACATGGAGGCGGTCAACTACGCCATCGGCGGCGAGAAGTGCCGTCCCGGCGTGGTCACGCCCGGCACGTACCCGGACTGCGATTTCGTCATCGTCGCCTACGGCACCAACGATTTCCCGCACACCGCGCCGGAGCGGTTCAAAGAAAATCTCCCCGCGTTCCACGCGCGGCTGCACGAGGCGTTTCCCGACGTGCCGGTGTTCATTCTGCTGCCGCTGTGGCGCAAGATCGCCGATAAAGAAAAGCCGCTCGGCACGCTGCGCGACGTGTCCGCGATGATCGCCGCGTCGGCGAAGAACTATCCCAACTTCCGCGTGGTCAACTGCGTCGGTTTTCTCCCGCACGAGGCGTGGACGCTGCTTGACGGCTCGCTCCACCCGAACGACGAGGGCATGGCGCTGTATGCAGAAAGGCTCGCAGACGTGATCCGAAAAGAACTGCATATATAAATGTAATAAAAGCAAGGGGCGGCTTCCGACCGGAAGCCGCCCATGTTTTTGCTGTCATCCTGAGCGCAGCGAAGGATCCCCCCGAAAAACAGAGCGCTTTAAAGGCTCCCTCTTAGAGGGAGCTGTCGAGCGAAGCGAGACTGAGGGGTAGA
>JAFSXP010000033.1 GCA_017443965.1 Oscillospiraceae bacterium | reverse complement strand
GCGGATCGCCTTGAGCTTGGGCATCATATCGCCCATGAAAGACTGCCCGCCGAAGCCCGGCTCGACCGTCATCACCAAAATCAGATCGACCATGTCGATAAAGGGCAGCACCGCCTCCGCAGGCGTCTTCGGCTTGACGCAGACCGCGGGCTTCACGCCCTTGGCGCGGATCATCTCCAGCGCCTTTTTCGTATTTTCCTCCGTGTCCGCCTCGACGTGCACGGTCAGAATCTCCGACCCCGCGTCGCAGAACCGCTCGACGTAGCGGATCGGACGGTCGATCATCAGATGCACGTCCAGCACCAGATCGGTGTATTTCCTCGCCGCCGTGACCATCGGGAAGCCCATCGAGAGATTGGGCACGAAAAGCCCGTCCATGATATCCACATGGACGTATTCGACGCCGCTGTCCTTGAGCATGGCGAGATCGCGCTGCATGTTGCCGAAATCGGCGGAGAGAATGGATGGCGAAACCTTTATCATATACAGGACCTCCGCGCACCTGAGCGGTGCAAGTATTTTCCATATTATAAGACCGATTTGCCGCGCTGTCAATCGGCTTGCATCCCAGCGCGAAATATGCTACAATGGCGCATACAAAAGGTGAGGGGATCTTATGCGAAGCAATCATCGCGTCATCGTGCTGCTCGTCGTCGGCATCCTGCTGGCGGCGCTTGCCGTGCTTGCCGTGTGGCGGGCGGTCTCGGTGCTCCGCGCGGATTATTACGAATCGTGGATCATCGACCGCGCTTCGCTTCTGTCGCAGGAGACGCACGCGCGCCTGCGCGACGTCGACCGCAGGACGGACGCGGAATACGGCTGCGTCATCGGCATCCTGACGCTGCAAGACGCGCCGGACGGCGATCTCAGCGAGCTTGCCTACGGCGCGTTCGACGATTACGGCTTCGGCGGCAACGATCTTTTGATCGTGCTGTCGGCGGCGGATCGCCGCGGGTATCTTGCCTACGGCGACAATCTGGCGCTTTACGCCGACAGCTCGCTGCGCGAGACGGCGCTTTCGCGCATGACGGAAGATCTCTACGGCGACGAGGCGAACGCCGCCGTGCGCGCGCTTTACGACGATCTGGAATCGTGGCTCCGGACGCACGTGCCGCCCGCGAACGGGCAGACCTACGGCCGCAGCCGCACCACGTCCGGCGGCGCGTTTTTGCGCGTGCTGCTGCTTGCGCTGGCGCTCGGCGCGGCGACCTGGGCGGCGGTACGGTACGTGATCCGCCCGCAGTACCGCGATAAAAGGAAGACCGACGTCAGACTTTGAGACGATTTGCATACTGCCGTTTTCCCGATCGATTGAACGGACGCGGCAGGTATGCTACAATAAAAACAAGAAATCAACGGAAAGAAGCGGATGCTCTATGGAAACGCCGCAGCGCGGGGAACGTCTGTCATATAAGTGGGTCATCATGGCGATCTGCTGCCTCATGGTCTTCACGGCGCTGGGCTTCTGCAGCAGCAACAAGGACCTGTTCCTCAAGCCGATCACCAAGGCGCTGGACCTGCAGCGCTCCGGCTTCGCCCTCGGCGACACCTGCCGCTACATCGCCACCGCCGTCGTCAACCTGTTCTTCAGCGCGCTGATCGTCAAGTGGGGCGCGAAAAAGATGGCGGCGTACGGTTTTCTGGCGCTGATCGCGTTCTGCCTTATATACTCGTTTGCGGTCGACTATTGGCAGTTCTACATCGGCGGCTTTTTCCTGGGCACCGGTCTTGCGTGGTGCACCACCACGCTGGTCGGCTACGTCGTGGCGCAGTGGTTCACCGAAAACCGCGGCACCATCATGGGCGTCATCCTCGCCTCGAACGGTCTCGGCGCGGCGGTCTTCGCGCCGATCGTCACGCCGATCATCGACGCCGACGCGTTCGGCTACCGCACGGCGTACCGCGTCGGCGCGATCATGCTCGCCGCCGTGCTGGTGCTGATCCTCCTCTTTTTCCGCAGCGCGCCGGAGGGCGTGGAGCCGCAAAAGCCGACCGGCAGGAAAAAGCCAAGCCGCGGCAGGAGCTGGAGCGGCATCGAATTCTCGCAGGCGAAGCGCCGCTCGTATTTCTACATCGCCGCGCTCGGCGTGTTTCTGACGGGCGCCGCCCTGCAGGCGATCAGCGGCATCAAGTCCGCGCACCTCAGTGACGTCGGGCTGGGGGACTACAAGGCGGTCGCCGCCAGCTTCTACGCCGTGTGTCTCGCGGCGGCGAAGGTGCTTGCCGGCGTCAGCTTCGACAAGCTCGGCCTCCGCGTCACGATCTTCGTCTGCGACGCTGCGGCGGTCGTTGCGATCTTGCTGCTCGCGCTGCTCAGCGAGGCGTCGTCACTTGTTGTGATCTTCGTCTGCATGGCGTTTCTGGCGTTCGCCATGCCGCTGGAGACGATCATGCTGCCGCTGATCGTGGCGGATATGTTCGGCGAAAAGTCGTTTGCCAAGATCATGGGATTGTTCGTCTCCATCTGCACCGCGGGCTACGCCGTCGGCGCGCCGATCACCAACCGCGTCTACGACGTCGTCGGCAGCTACCGCCCCGCGCTGTTCGTCATGGTGGGGCTGATGGCGGTCGTTACGGTCACGTTCCAACTGATCCTCACCGTCTCCGGCAGAGAGCGCGACAAGATCATCGCCGCCGAAACGGCGAACGCATAATAAAAGGAGTAAAAAAAACGGAGCTGTCTCGGACAGCTCCGTTTTTTTATTTCCCGATCAGGTCCTTGATGACCTCTCCCGCGAGGATCAGCCCCACGACCGGCGGCACGAACGACGTGCTGCCCGGCACCTGCCGCCGCTGCGTGCATTTGCGCACCGTGCCCGGCGGGCAGACGCAGTTTGTCTTACAGCTGATGGACATGTCTTCCTGCTGCTCGATCGGCTCCTCTTTGGAATAGACGACCTTCAGTGCTTTCACGCCGCGCTTTTTCAGCTCGTGCCGCATCACCCTTGCCAGCGGACAGACGGACGTCCTGTAGATATCCGCCACCTCGAACGCCGTCGGGTCGAGCTTATTGCCCGCGCCCATCGCACTGATGATCGGCGTGCCCGCCGCCTGCGCCTGCATGACGAGCGCGAGCTTGCCCGTCACGGTGTCGATCGCGTCCACGACGTAATCATATTGCGTGAAATCGAACTGCTCTGCCGTCTCCGGCGTATAGAACGTCCGGTGCGCCGTCACGCGCAGTTCGGGGTTGATCGCGTGCAGCCGCTCGACCGCCGCCTCGACCTTGTACCGCCCGACCGTCTCGCGCGTGGCAAAGAGCTGGCGGTTGATGTTCGTCACGCAGACGCGGTCGTCGTCTATTAGATCGAGCGCGCCGACGCCGGAGCGGGCGAGCGCCTCCGCCGTATAGCTGCCGACGCCGCCGATCCCGAAGACTGCAACGCGCGAAGCGGCAAGCCGCTTCATCGCGTCCGCGCCGAACAGCAGTTCCGTTCTGGAAAACTGATTGAGCATAGTGCGCCTCACATTTTTTTTGAAAAATTTTTGAAAAACCCCTTGACAGATGAAAAGGGGCGTGCTATGATAATGCCATCAAAAACCTATTAAACCTATAGGCAATATAAAAATTGAAAGGAAGATCACCATGAAAGTCTACGAACACATCACCGATCTCATCGGCAAAACGCCGCTTCTCAAGCTGACGAACTTCATCAAGGAGAAGGAACTGGGCGCGACCGTGCTTGCCAAGCTGGAGTACTTCAATCCCGCCGGCAGCGTCAAGGACCGCATTGCCCGCGCGATGATCGACGACGCAGAGGCGTCCGGCGCGTTGAAGCCCGGCGCGGTCATCATCGAGCCGACCAGCGGCAACACCGGCATCGGACTTGCGGCGGTCGCCGCGGCGAGAGGGTACAAGATCATCCTCACGATGCCCGAGACGATGAGCGTCGAGCGCCGCAACCTGCTGAAGGCTTACGGCGCGCAGATCGTGCTTACCGACGGCGCGCAGGGCATGAAGGGCGCGATCGCCAAGGCGCAGGAGCTTGCCGATTCAACGCCCGGCGCGTTCATCCCCGGGCAGTTCGTCAACCCGGCGAACCCCGCCGCGCACATCGCCACCACCGGTCCCGAGATCTGGGAGGACACCGACGGCACGGTCGATATCTTCGTCGCGGGCGTCGGCACGGGCGGCACGCTGTCCGGCGTGGGCGAATACCTGAAATCCAAAAATCCGAACGTCAAGGTCGTCGCGGTCGAGCCGGCGGGCTCGCCGGTGCTGTCCAAGGGCACGCCCGGACCGCATAAGATCCAGGGCATCGGCGCGGGCTTCGTGCCCGACACGCTGAACACCGCGATCTACGACGAGATCATCACCGTCGAAAACGAGGACGCGTTCGAGACGGGACGCACGCTGGCGCGCAAGGAAGGACTGCTTGTCGGCATTTCTTCCGGCGCGGCGGCATACGCCGCAAGCGTGCTGGCAAAGCGTCCGGAGAACAAGGGCAAGACCATCGTGGCGCTGCTGCCGGACACCGGCGAGCGGTACCTGTCCACGCCGATGTTCTCGGAGTGAAACACGATCACAGCGGGGGAGTGATCCCCCGCTGCTTCTTTATATCACATAGTCGTTCGCGTAGCTTTCCTTCTGCCGGTCGAGGATGTCCTGCAAGGTGATTCCGTCCAGATATTCGTTGATCACGCGGCTCAGCCCCTGCCACACGGGCAGCGTGGCGCAGCTGTCGCAGCGCTCGCAGGCGTTCGGCTCCTCGTCCATGCAGGCGACGGGCGCAAGCGAGCCCTCGGTCAGGCGCAGGATCTCGCCGACGGTGTACTTATCCGGCGTCTTTGCCAGCCGGTATCCGCCCTGCGCGCCGCGCACGGTGCGCAGATAATCGGTCTTGTTGAAGATCGGGATGATCTGCTCCAGATACTTTTTCGAGATCTCCTGCCGCTTCGCAATGTCCTTCAGCGCGATATAGCCGCCGTTGTCATGCTCCGCAAGATCCAGCATCATCCGCAGCGCGTAACGTCCCTTTGTCGAGATCTTCACGCCGATCCCTCCCGCAGTTTTGATACCGTGATTATACCACGGGTTTAGTAGGTTTTCAAGTGCGGGTTGTCAAACCGCATCGGATTTGCTATGATATAAAAAACGGCGAAAGGAGTAAGGCGGATGAAGGATCGCAAAACGCTGGCGTGGCTGATGCAATTAAACCGCGCGCAGCGTCCGCGGATCTGGCTGCTGGCGGCGGCGCTGACGCTGATGGCGCTTTTCAGCGTCGCGGTGGCGGTGCTGACGCGCTTCGTGGTCGACGGCGCGCTCGGCGGCATCGACGCGTCGTTTTGGCGCTATGCCGCGCTTCTCGCGGGCGCGGGCGTGGGGCAGATCCTGCTGCATTTTCTCTGCCGCCACCTGACGGTCGACATCGCCGCGGGCGTCACCATCCGCATGCAGACGCTCGGCTTCCGCAAGATTTTGCGCAAGGATTACAGCGCGGTCGGCAAGTATCACAGCGGCGTGCTGCTCAGCCGCCTCAACCGCGACGTCGAGGTCGTGGCGACCGGCATGACGGACATCCTGCCCGGCGTGCTCAGCACGGGCGTGCGGCTGATCGCGGCGTTCGCCGCGGTCTGCGTGATCGATCTGCGGCTGGCGCTGACGTTCCTTGCGCTCGGCGTTGCCGCCATGGTCGGCGCGGCGATCCTGCGTCGAAAGCTGAAGGCGCTGCACCGCGCCGAGCAGGAGGCGTCCGAGCGCGTGTCCGGCTTCATGCAGGAGTCGCTTGAAAACCTCGTCATGATCAAGACGTTCGGCGCGGAAGGCGTGATGGACGCCAGGGCGAAGGAGCTGCAGGCGGCGCGGCGCGCCGCCATCGACCGGCGCAAGCGCTACGGCGCGCTGATGAATATGCTGATGAACACCGCGTTCTACGGCGGCTATATCCTGGGGCTCATCTGGGGCGCGGTGCAGATCGCCACGCAGACGATCACGCCCGGTATGTTCACGTCCGTGATCCAACTGCTCGGGCAGATCGAGCGGCCGCTGACCACGATCTCCGGCTACGTGCCGCAGGCGGCGGCGATGTTCGCCTCCGCCGAGCGCATCCGTGAAATTCTGGACCTGCCCGACGAGGAACTGAAAAACCGCATCGACCGCGGCGCGTACAGCGATCTGACCGAGATCCGCGCCGAGGATATCGCGTTCTCCTACGACCGTGAAAAGGTATTCGAGCACGCGGATTTCACGCTGAAAAAAGGAGAATTCGCGGTGCTGACGGGCATCTCCGGCATCGGCAAGAGCACGCTGATGAAGCTGCTGCTGGGCGTCTATCCGCCGGACGGCGGCACGCTGCGCGCGGTCTTCTCGGACGGCGGCGAGGTGCCGCTGGGCAGCGGCGCGCGACCGCTTTTCGCCTACGTGCCGCAGGGGAATTTCCTGCTCAGCGGCACGCTGCGCGAAAACGTCTGCATGACGCGCCCGGACGCGTCGGAAGAGGAGATCGCCCGTGCGCTTTATATCAGCGACGCGGCGGAGTTTGTCGCCGCCATGCCGGAGAAGATCGACACCGTGATCGGCGAGCGCGGCGTTGGACTGTCCGAGGGACAGGCGCAGCGGATCGCGCTGGCACGCGCGCTGCTGCTGGACGCGCCGATCCTGCTGCTGGACGAGAGCACCTCCGCGCTTGACGAGGAGACCGAGCGGCGCATCCTGACCAATCTGCGCGGCATGACGGACAAGACGTGCCTGCTGATCTCGCACAAAAAGGCGGCGCTGGAGGTCTGTGACAGCGTGTATCACATTGTGGACGGCAGGATCGAACGGATCGTCTGAATCACACAAATTACGGAGCGCGGCGACGCGCTCCGTTTTTGTTCGACTTTTTTCATTGACAAGAGAAACAAAGTGTTGTACTCTGTTGGTAATGCATAAGTTTTTTTATGCAATTTCATTTCGGGAGGAGAGGTCTCATGGAACAGGCGATGAATCTGCACGGCATGTACGGCAAGCTGCGGCTGTTTTTCTACCGATATATGTACCGCGGCTTCGGCAAGCGTCACCGTGACATCACCGCGTCCGAGGCGCTGAGCGCCGACGTGATCCGGCTGATGGGCAGCCCGACGGTCTCGGAATTTGCGTCGTTCGTCGGGATCTCGCAGCCGAACGCGACGTACAAGATCAAGAACCTTGTCAAAAAGGGCTATCTGAAAAAACTGCGTTCGTCCTCCGACAAGCGCGTGTGCCGCCTTGCGGCAAGCGAAAAATTTGAAAAACTCCACCGCGAAAGCGAAAAGCCGCTTTTGCAGATGGAGGAAAGACTGCGCGAGCAGTTCACGCCGGAGGAGATCGAGATCGCCTCGCGGGTGCTGGACGCCGCGTACAGGATCATGGAACAGGGGAGTGCAACATGAGAGATCTATTCGAGAAAAACTATGAACGGGAAACGTCCTACACCACGGCGGCGGAGCTGCGCGCGCAGGATCTGTTCCCGTACTTCCGCGAGCTGCAGTCGCGGCAGGACACCGAGGTCATCATGGAGGGCAAGCGCCGGATCATGCTCGGTTCGAACAACTACCTCGGTCTGACCACCCATCCGGAGATCATCGCCGCGGCGCACAAGGCGCTGGACGAGTACGGCACGGGCTGCTCCGGCTCGCGTCTGCTCAACGGCACGCTGGTGCTGCATCTGGAGTTCGAGAAGGAGATGGCGAAGTTCCTGCGCAAGGGCGACGTCGTGACGTTCTCCACGGGCTTCCAGTCCAATCTGGGCATCATCTCGGCGCTGGTCGGCATGGGCGACTATGTGATCTGCGACCGGGAAAACCACGCCTCGATCTACGACGGCTGCAAGCTCAGCTACGGCAAAATGCTCCGCTACCGCCACAGCGACATGGAGGATCTCGAGCGGCAGCTGCAGCACGTGCCGGACAACGCCGGCTGCCTGATTGTCACGGACGGCGTGTTCTCGATGGGCGGCGACATCGCCAAGCTGCCTCAGATCGTCGAGCTGGCGAAGAAATACGGCGCCCGCGTGATGGTGGACGACGCCCACGCGCTCGGCATCCTGGGCGAGGGCGGCCGCGGCACGGCGAGCCACTTCGGTCTGGAAAAAGAAGTGGATATCTACATGGGCACGTTCTCCAAGACGCTGGCGAGCCTCGGCGGCTACATGGCGGCGGACGCGAAGGTCTGCGATTTTGTGCGCTGCACGTCCCGTCCGTACATCTTCTCCGCGTCGGTCACGCCGGTCAGCATCGCGGTCGCCACGGCGACGCTGCGCCATCTGGAGGCGCATCCCGAGATCGTCGATCAGCTGCAGAGCATCTCGCAGTACATGCGCGACGGGCTGAAGGCGCGCGGCGTCAAGATCATCGAGGCGCAGACGCCGATCATCCCGATCTACACCTACGATCCCGTCGTCACGCTCAAGGCGCAGAAGGCGCTTTACGAGCGCGGCGTCTACGTCAACGCCACGCTGCCGCCTGCATGCGCACCCGGCGAATGCCTGCTGCGCTGCAGCCTGATGGCGACGCACACGAAGGCACTGGTGGATGAAGCCGTCGGGATCATTGCCGACGTTCTCCACGGGCTGGACCTGTGAGCCGCGTAGCGATCGTCACCGGCGGCTCAAGCGGCATCGGCAGATGCACGGCGCTCTCGCTGAAAGAAGCGGGCTACGCCGTGTATGAACTCAGCCGCCGCGAGCAGGGCACCGGCGAGGTCGAGCATATCTCCTGCGACGTGACCGACGGGAACGCCGTCCTGGCGGCGGTGCAGTCCGTCAAAGAAAAAGAGGGACGCATCGACGTGCTGGTCAACGCCGCGGGCTTCGGCATCTCCGGCGCGGTGGAATTCACCGAGACGGACGCGGCGAAGCGCCTTTTTGACGTGGACTTCTTCGGCATGGTCAACGTCAACCGCGCCGTGCTGCCCGTGTTCCGCGAGCAGGGCTTCGGCCGCATCGTGAACATCAGTTCCGTCGCCGCGCCGATCGCCATTCCGTTCCAGACGTACTACTCGGCGGCGAAAAACGCCATGAACGCCTACACGATGGCGCTGGCGAACGAGGTGCGCCCGTTCGGGATCACGGTCTGCGCCGTGCAGCCGGGCGATATCGCCACCGGCTTTACCGCCGCGCGCGAAAAATCCCACGAGGGCGACGACGTCTACGGCGGGCGCATTTCGCGCTCGGTCGCCACGATGGAGCACGACGAGCAGAACGGCATGAAGCCGGAGGTCGCCGGACGCTTCATCGCGCGCGTCGCGCAGAAGAAGAGTCATAAACCGATCTACACCATCGGCGCGCAGTATAAGCTCTTCTGTTTTTTGGCAAAGATCCTGCCCGCGCGGCTTCTCAACTGGCTCGTCGGTCTGATCTACGCGAAATAATCAAAAAACAAAACGGCGGCTTCCGCGAAATGCGGAAGCCGCCGTTTGCTATGTTTTTTACGGTGCGGGGATCCAACTGCTGCCGTTGATGTTGGAATCGATGGGCGTCCCGCCGCCGTTGTCGTTGGACTCGATGATCGCGATGTTGGTGATGACCTTGTCGTTGGCGTCGGCGTTCAGCCGCTCTCTGTCATACATGACGCAGATGGTTTTGCCTGCCGTGCCGGCGGGATAGTAGGCGCTGATGGTGCTCACGGTCAGAGCCTTGGTCGTGGTGTTGTAGATCGCGACGGGCACATCCGACGTGACGGAGTAGGCAGTGCCATCGTCGAAGGTGATGACGCCGTTGGTGTAGACACCGGTGTAGACGTTGTCAGCATCCTTCGCGAAGTCAGCATAGCCTTTCATGTACTGAGCCTGCATCAAGGTCAGACCGGTGATGATGCCCAGATTATTGACCTTGCAGCCGGTCGCAACCGTGATGCCGCCCGGCACCAACTTGGCGCTGTAGTAGTTCTGATCGACGTTCAGCGTCTTGACCTCGCCGTTCACAACAGCCTTGACCTGCTTGTAGGCGCTGTTCTGCGTGGTGCGAGCAGCATCCTGCGCGGTCGGGAACAGGACGATCATATCGTCGGTACCTGCCGTCTCTTCCGGATTCAGCACGATGCCGTAGCCGCCGGCAAGATACTGCCGCAGCATCAGCAGATCCTTCGTGGCGATCTGACCGTCGCCGTCCAGATCGGCAGCGCCGAGCACCGGCGTCACGTCGTAGCCGCCCGCGAAGTACTGCCGCATGAACAGCAGATCCTTCGTGTTGATCTTCTCGTCGCCGTTCACGTCGCCGATCAGTACGTTCCACACCGTCACGGCGCCGTTTACGACGGTCACCGGGACGTTCTGTGGAGTTTCGTTGATAACGTCGTCCGCATCATACGTCACTGTGATCGGATAATCACCCTCCAACGCATCGTTTGCAATGGCGAACGTCAATTCGGCGATCGTGCCGTTCGTTGTGTCGTTGTGCAGACCGTCCCACAGAAGATTGATCGGATCAGCCGTCAGATCGCCCGGCTGCGTAAAGGTCAGCGAGGTGAAGGTGTCGCCGGTGCTGATCGCTTCCAGCGTCAGCGCGCTCGAATCGTACCTGACGGCGAAGCGCGCACAGGCGATGCCGGGGTTGTCCGAGATCGTGATCGGCACCGTGACGCTTGTACCGGCGCGTCCGCGGACGCTTTGCACGGTAACCGTTGCAGGTGATTCCGCCGCCGTCATACCGGCAAGCAGACCGACCGCCAGACACAGGCACAGCAGCAGGGAAATGATCCGTTTTTTCATACCAAAGAACTCCTTTGCAAGTTTTTCTGTATTTTACACATTCCGTGTTGTGCATATCATATATTACACCAAATAAGGTGTAAAAGTCAATACTTCAAATGTGGTGTATTATGATTGTCCTTGGTGATGTGATTGAAAAAGTATTTTGAGATACTGCGCGCGCTGCGGGAGGATCGCGATCTGACACAGAGCGAGGTCGCGGCGTATCTCGGCACGACGCAGCAGGTCTACTCGCGCTATGAAAACGGCGTCAATGAGATGCCGGTGCGGCACGTTGCCGCGTTGTGCCGCTTTTACGGCGTCAGCGCCGATTACGTGCTGGGACTGTGCAAAAAACCGAACTAAACGGGAAACGAATCAGAGAGCGTCGGCTCTCTTTTTTTATGCCCGCACGACGCCGCTTTTTTTTGCGCTGTCATTCTGAGGAGCGTATGCGACGTCGTTGGCGCGGACTGCGTATCTCTCACCGCCGGATAAGTCCGCTGTCTCGCTCGCTCCGTCGCGCCTCCTCTCCTCGCACGACCGCTTCGCCGGGTCGTGCTCGGTAAGAAGCGCTGTACCGGGGGATCCTTCGCTGCGCGCAGGATGACAGACGGGCGACCGGCGCCTTCTCCGTTGCAGGGCGCGACGACCCCGGCGCGCCGGAAAAGGCTTTCCTGTCACGGCGGTGCCAAACGGCGGGGTGTGGGCACCCCGCCCTACGCGAAAAACGAACGACGACGCCGTAGGGCGGCATGCCCACATGCCGCCGCGAACTGCCTGCCGCGCCGTTGTGCGAAGATCCTTCGCTGCGCTCAGGATGACAGGGAAGAGGCTCCCTCTTTGAGGGAGCTGTCAGCGAAGCTGACTGAGGGAGTAACTCCTTCCGTCTCGCCTTCGGCGAGCCACCTCCCTCACGGAGGGAGGCAAATATGCCCCCGTTGTTTTGCTTGCTTTGCGTGTTGCTTTTGTTGTCTTTGTTGGTTTTGTGTTGTTTTCGTGCCTTGATATGACAAACTTGCGGTTTCAGCACGGCAACTATGCGCTTTTCTGCGTTTTTCACCAAAGCGCGATCGATATGATGGAAAAAATAGGCGTTTTTCCTGCGCCTTTCCCATTGACAACAGGCGCTTTTTACCTTAAAATAAAATGAAATCAAAAAGAAGCAACAAAAAACAAATTTTTGATTTCGCCATTGCCGCACGGCAGTGGCATTTGTTTGGAAAAAACTATATTGCATAGGAGTGAAACATATGGCAGTTGGCGTCCTGATGCCCAAGGAGGGCATCACAGTAGAATCCTGCATCATGGGTGCATGGAAGAAGAAGGTCGGCGACATCGTTGCGGTCGGCGACATCCTGTTCAGCTACGAGACCGACAAGGCGGAGTTCGAATGCGCCTCCACCGCCGCCGGTACGCTGCTGGCGACGTTCTTTGGCGAGGGCGACGAGGTTCCCTGCCTCGTGAACGTCTGCGCCGTGGGCAACCCCGGCGAGGACTTCTCCGCGCTCAAGCCCGACGGTGCGGCGGCTCCCGCAGCGGAGGCTCCCGCGGCAGCGCCTGCGGCTCCCGCGGCTCCGGCTCCCACCCCCGCTCCCGCTCCCGCGGCAAAGCCCGCGCCCACGGGTCCCGTGGCGCAGGCGGTCATCATGCCGAAGGAGGGCATCACAGTCGAATCCTGCATCATGGGTGC
>JAFSXP010000002.1 GCA_017443965.1 Oscillospiraceae bacterium | reverse complement strand
CTGCTGCGCAAGCTGCGCGCGCTGCCGAAGGTCAAGAAGGTCTTCATCCGCAGCGGCATCCGCTTCGACTATCTGATGGCAGACGGGGACGACACGTTCTTCCGCGAGCTGGTGCAGCATCACGTGTCCGGGCAGCTCAAGGTCGCGCCGGAGCACGTCGCGCCCGCGGTGCTGGACACGATGGGAAAGCCGCGGCATGAAGTATATGCCGCGTTCTGCAAAAAATATGAGCGGCTCAACCGCGAATACGGTCTGCCGCAGTTCATCGTGCCGTATCTGATGTCCTCGCACCCGGGCAGCACGCTCAGGGAGGCGGTGATCCTCGCCGAGTATCTGCGCGACACGGGGCACCGCCCGCAGCAGGTGCAGGACTTCTACCCCACGCCGTCCACGCTGTCGACGGTCATGTACTACACGGGGCTCGACCCGCGCACGATGAAGCCGGTCTACGTGCCGACCAATCCGCACGAAAAGGCGATGCAGCGGGCGCTGATCCAGTTCCGCGATCCGAAGAATTACGAGCTGGTCTTCGAGGCGCTGCACAAGGCGGGCAGGACCGACCTGATCGGGTATGACAAAAAGTGCCTGATCCGCCCGCGGCAGACGGTGCGAAAACGGAAATAAAAAAACACGGTCATCAAAAGATGACCGTGTTTTTTTATTGTCTTACGGCGTGGCGACGTTCGTCTCGCTCTGCTCCTGCTCCGGCTCGGGAGGATCCTCCAGCGTGACGCCGTAGCCGCCCGCCAGGAACTGCCGCAGCGTCAGCAGATCGCGCATGTTCGCGCTGCCGTCGCGGTTCAGGTCCGCCGTTTCGATGGGAAGCGAGATGCCGTAGCCGCCGGCAAGGAACTGGCGCAGCGTCAGCAGATCGCGCATGTTGATGTTGCCGTCGCCGTTCAGATCGCCGCGTTTCGCCGCGGGCTTGCCCGGCCAATCGCCGGCGCCCGTCACCGTGCCCTGCACGCTGAACGTACAGCCGCGGTCGGTCTTCACCGCCGCGCCCGCCTCCACGGTCATGGTCACGCCCTCGGGGACCGTCAGCGTCGAGCCGTCGCAGACGTTCAAAATCTTGTTTACGGTGATGTCCTGCGTCAGTGAGATGTCCTGCGAGGTATTCGCGGAAGTGACAAGATCGTTCTCCAGCGCAGCGCGGAGCTCTTCCTCCGTGCTGACGGCGACCGCGACCTCCACGCCCGCGCCGTCCGGCAGAAGCACCGTGCCGCCGGTGTAGAAGATGCGGCAGTCGCCCTCAAACGCGCCGAGCCGTCCGTCCAGCGTGCCGCCGTCCATCCAGAAGCCCGCGGCGGCGATGCGGTAGTTGTCCTCGTGCAGCTGCTCCATCCGCACGGTCACGCCGTCGGCAAGCGTCAAAGTCGCGCCCGAGGCGATCTGCATCGTGGTGAACATGTCCTGCCCGTCCTCGGGCACGAACGACAGATCCTTCGTCAGCGTGATGTCCTGCGTGATCGTCACGAGCTGCGAGCCGCGGATCTCGATCTCCGTGCAGTTATCGCTCTCCAGCGCCTCCAGCAGCTCGTCCTGCGAGGTGACCTCCCACGGTCCGGGCTTGCCGAACCACCAGCCGTCGCCCTCGATCGTGCCGTTCACGACCAGTTCGCTGTTGAACGCGAGGATCTGGATATCCTGTTCGACCGTCAGCGTCATGCCCTCGGGCACGACCAGCATGCCGTCGTCCGCAAAGTTGACGGACTTCGTCAAATCGAGATCGCTCGTCAGCGTGATGAACCCCTGGATGATGAGGAACGTGCATTTCTCATCCGCCAGCGCGTCGCGCAGCTCCTGCTCCGTCTTCACGCCGTAGTCCACCCACAGATCTTCCACGCTGTCGATCAGCAGCGTGCCGCCGCTTTCGACGGTGTTGAAGAAGTTACAGCCCTTTTCCAGCTCGGCGCCGCGCACGTCGACCGTGCCGCCGTCGATCCAGATGATGCCCTGCGCCATCGGCGCGCCGTCCTCGGAATAGTCGACCGAAGTGCCGATCGTCACGCCCTCCCCTGCGGTCAGGCTGCCGCCCTCGACCACGTGGACGGCGGTAAAGCCGTTCTGCCCGGGCAGCGGCATGACATAAAGATCGTGCGCAAGCGTGATCGGCTCGGCGACGTCGATCATCGTCGGACCCTCGACCACGATGCAGCTGCATCGATCGTCCGCGTTCGCCAGCTTGAAGCTCTCCAGCGTCGAGACGGAGTAGTCGACGTTCATTTTCTGTCCGTCCGGCACGTTCAGCACCGCGCCCTCGTCCGGGAACAGCACGACGTTCGCGCCTTCTTCCAGTTCGCCGCCGTCGACCGTCAGCGTACCCGCGACCTCAAAGCGGCTGAGCCCTTCGTCGTCCGGGCCCATCGTGGACAGCACGCCGCCCGCAGCGATCGTCAGCGTCGCGCCCTTGTCGACGATCAGCTTCGTCGGCGGCAAATCGTCCCACGTGCCGTAAAGCCGCAAGGGCTTTGTGACCGTCAGGTTTTCGCCCTCGGGGATCGTCACGACCGTTTTGCCGTCGATGACGACGGTCAGCACGTTGTCGTCCGCCAGCGCGGTCTTCAGCTCGTCGAACGTCGAGACGAACACCATGCCCTTGCCGGACCACCAGCCGTCGCCCTCGATCCTGCCCTGAATGTCGAATTCCGCGTCGCCCTGCATGAACAGCAGCGCGCCCGTCTCGACTGTCAGCGTGATCCCGTCGGGGATCGCAAAGATGCCGGTGATCATGCCGCAGGGCTTCGTCAGCGTCAGATCGCTCGTCAGCGTGATCCCGCTCATGATCAGCACGCCGTCGCAGTCGGCATTCGCCAGCGCGTCGCGCAGAGACTGCTCGGAGTCCACGCCGAACTGGACCTCCACGTCCGTCATTCCGTCCGGCAGCTGATAGTCGCCCGCGGTAAAGAAGATCTTGCCGCCCGCCGCGACCGTACCGGCACGAGCGTCCAGCGCGCCGCCGTCCAGCCAGATCTGCGCCTGCGAATCGTCGCTGATCGCCTGCATCGTCACGGTCACGCCGTCGGAAAGCGTGACGCTGCCGCCGCTCACGATCTTCAGCGTGGTGAAATCGCCCGCCGTCTGATTGCGGATGACAAGATCCTTCGACAGGACGATCGCCTCGTCGACGACAAGCTCGAGCTCGCCCTCGACGGCGACCGCGGTGCAGTTCGTATCCGCGAGCGCCGCCTGCAGCTCGCCCTGCGTACTGACAACCGTCTCGCCGTCCAGCGCAAGCGCCGCCGGCGCCAGCGCCAGCAGCATCGCCAGTGTCAAAAGGATCGCAATGGTACGTTTCATCGCCATGTCCTCCTGTGATTTTTTCTTTTATTATAAACGAAATCCCATTTGACTGCAAGCGGCTTTTCCGCCGTCGGCATTTTTGCCCGCCGCCGCCTCATATACTGCCACATACGATGATAATTGAGGTGGTACGATGGAACATGCTGACAACCGTGCGGTGCTGTGCGGCACGGTGGCGGAGCCGCCGGTCTTTTCGCACGAAAACCACGGACGGCGGTTTTTCGCTTTTACGCTGGACGTGCCGCGGCTGTCCGGCGCGTCCGACCTGCTGCCCGTGCTGGCGGCGGAGGACGTGCTCGCCGCCGCGGCGCTGCACGGCGGCGAAACCGTGCGCGTGACGGGACAGGTGCGCTCGTTCAACAACCGCCGCCCGACCGGGCGCAAGCTGGTGATCTCGGTCTACGCCGAGTCCGTGGAGCCCTGCGCCGATCCGCCGGAAAACAGCATCGCGCTGACGGGCGCGATCTGCCGCCCGCCGGTCTACCGCACGACGCCGCTCGGCCGCGAGATCTGCGACGTGATGCTGGCGGTCCGGCGGCGCTGCCGAAGGACGGATCACATCCCGTGCATCCTGTGGGGACGCACGGCGCAGGAGACGGCGGAGCTGCCCGTGGGCACGGTGCTGGAGCTGTACGGCAGGCTGCAGAGCCGCAGGTACGTCAAGGTGTTGGACGACCGCCGCGAGGAGCGGACGGCGTACGAAATGTCCGTGATGGAGGCATATCGCGCGGAGTTTTGATTTTTTTCTCGCTTTTTCCGGAATTTGTGCTATACTGTTTTCATAAATTTCAGCACAAAGAAGGAGAAGCCATGGAACCCATCTATGTCACAGGACACCGCAACCCCGACACCGACTCCATCGTTTCGGCAATGGCGTACGCGGCGCTGCGCAACGCCATCGGCGACCGGCAGTTCATCCCCGCGCGGCTTGGGCACCTGAGCGACGAGACGCAGTATCTGCTCAAGCGCTTTAACGCCGAGGCGCCCGTCCACATCCACACCATGCGCACGCAGGTGCGCGATCTGGACTTCGACACGCCGCCGCTGCTCAGTGCCGCGGTCACGCTTGACCGCGCGTGGGAGGTTTTGCAGGCGGACCACTCGATCCCCGGTATCCCCGTCACGGACGAGCGCGGCGGGCTTTACGGCATGCTGTCCACGCGCGAGATCGCGGACTACGATCTGCAGACCGTCACCGACGTGCGCGTGGAGGACGTACCGGTGTTCAACCTGCTCAGCGTGCTCGAGGGCAAGATGATCGGCAACACTGAGGCGGACGCCGTCAGCGGTCAGGTGACGATCGCGCTGCCGAAAAGCCGCGACAGCCTGCTGTTTTCGGGGCGCGACAACATCGTGATCTGCGGCGACCAGCCGGATATGATCGACCGCGCGCTTTTGGAGAAGGTCAACTGCCTGATCCTCTGCCAGACCGAGATCAGCGACGAGCTGCGCAAAAAGGCGGCGAACACCTGCGTGATCTCGACGCCGTACGATCCGCTGCGCACGACGCGGCTTATCTACCACGCGATCCCCGTTGCGCGCATCTGCACCACGGAAAACCTGAGCGTTTTCCACCTGGATGATTTCGTGGATGACGTGCGCGAGATCGTTTTGCAGAGCCGCCGCGCGAACTATCCGATCCTCGACGAAAACGAGAAGGTCGTCGGCTGTCTCAGCCGCTACCATCTGCTGCGCCCGCGGCGCAAGCAGGTCGTGCTGGTCGACCACAACGAGGTCGGGCAGTCCGTGCGCGGTCTGGATCAGACGGACATTCTGGAGATCATCGACCACCACCGCCTGGCGGACATCCAGACGCCGAACCCCATCTACGTCCGCAACGAGCCGGTCGGCTCGACGGCGACGATCATCGCCTCGATGTACCAGGAGCGCGGTCTGATGCCGACGGAAAGTCTTGCGGCGCTGATGGCGTCCGCCATCGTGGCGGACACGGTCATGTTCAAGTCCCCCACCTGCACGGAAAAGGACCGCCGCATGGCGGAGCGCATGGCACGGATCGCGGGGCTGTCGCTCGAACAGCTCGGGCGCGACATCTTCTCCGCCGCCGTCTCGGACGACCATCCCGCGGACTCGATGATCTTCACCGACTACAAGGAATTCCACATCGCCGAGCACGATTTCGGCATCAGCCAGATCACCTGCGTGGACTCGGAAAAGATGCTGCGCCGCAAGGCGGAATTCCTGGAAGTGATGAAAAAGCGCTGCGAGGAGAAAAAGCTGGAATTCATGATCCTGATGCTGACGGACGTGCTTGCCGTCGGAACGCATCTGATCTTCCTCGGCGACGGGGATATCATCCGGCAGGCGTTCGGCACAACGCTGAAGGACGGCGAGTGCTTCCTGCCGGACGTGATCTCGCGCAAAAAGCAGGTCGTGCCGATGCTGTCGGCGCTGTGGGGTTAAGCGATGCGCTACCGCGTCATTCTGGCGGACGTCGACAATACGCTGTTCGACTTCAACGCCGCCTCGTCGCAGGGGCTTGCCGCCACGTTCGCGCATTTCGGTCTGCCGTTCACGGATGATGACCGCGGTCTGTTCTTTGCGATCAACGCGGAGATGTGGCGTGCCTACGAGCGCGGCGAGATGGAGAAGCGCGACATCTACGAGGGGCGGTTCCGCAAGTATCTTGCGCAGAAGGGGCAGACGGCGGACGTGCCCGCAATGAACAAATACTACATGCTCCGTCTGCGGGAGGGGCATCAGTTGATGCCGCACTGCCGCGAACTACTCGAGGCGCTGAATGAACGCGGGTGCGAGGTCTACGCCGCCACGAACGGCGAGACGGCGATCCAGAAAACGCGCATGGCGGCGTCGGGCGTGGCGCATCTGTTCAGGGGGCATTTCATCTCCGAGGGGATGTGCGCCGCCAAGCCGAACAAGGCGTTTTTCGACGAGATCTTTCAGACGATCGGCGAGGAAAAACGCGCGTGCGCGATCATGCTGGGCGACAGCGTGACGGGCGATATGCAGGGCGGCAGGAACGCCGGCGTCGCCACGTGCTTCTACGGCGATCCCGCCGAGGCAGACGACCGCTGCGACTACGCGATCCGCGATCTTTTGGAATTCCTGGACGTGATCGAATAAAAAGAGGACGGCTGTTGCCGTCCTCTTTTTATTCGTAGTATTTGTCCACGCCGCCGAAGCCGACGATCAGTTTACCCTCGCGCGTCTTGCGAAGAAAGCTCGCAAGACGCTTTTTGAATTCCTCCGGTCTGCCGCGCGCGGCGTCGATGTAGGCGACGCGAATGCGCTTGTACGGCTCCGAGAACGCCTCGTAATGCGCCCACGCCTCGCCGTCGCGGCGGATCGCTTGCAGGACGTCCTCGGGAAACACGAACTCCGCGTTGAGTACGTCTTCCAGCAAAGGCCTTACCTTCGGGTGGATCATGCCGCGTTCGTCGAGCCATTTGAGCCGCTCGATGTTCGGCTGCGAATAGGGGCTCCCCTGCCTGCGCGGCGTGAAGCGCTGCGCCCGGCGATGCTCGTCAAGGCGGCGGTTCGTGCTGTCGATCCAGCCGAAGCAGAGCGCCTCCTCCACCGCGTCGTTGTAGGAAAGCGCCGGCTCGCCGGAGCCTTTCGTCGGGTAGACAAACCAGACCTCTTTTTCGGTCTCGAAATGCGCTTCCAGCCATGTGCGCCACGCTTCACGCTCCGCCGTATAGAACAGGTTTTTCTCTTCCATGCTCACAGCAGCAGTTTTGCCGCCTTCAGGATCGCCACCTGCGTTTTTGCGTCGGGGATCTTCCCGTTCATGACTTCCCCGACGAGCGTCTCAATCGGGACAAGCTCAACGTTCAGAAATTCGTCGCTGTCCAGCTCCTGCTCGCCCCGGTGCAGACCGCGGGCGAGATACATGTGGATGCGCTCGTCGCAGTACGCGGCGGCGGGATAGAACATCCCCAGCTCCCGCCATTCGTCGGCGGTGTAGCCCGTCTCCTCGCGCAGTTCGCGCTTCGCCGCCTCCAGCGGGTCCTCGTCCTCGCGGTCGAGTTTGCCCGCCGGGATCTCGGTGATGACCTCGTCCATCGGGTAGCGGTACTGCCGCTCCACGACGGCTTTTCCATCGTCCGTGACGGGGATCACGCAGACCGCGCCGATGTGGCGCACCACCTCGCGGTGGGCGATGTGCCCGTTCGGCAGTTCCACCATGTCGAGTTGCACGTGCAGAATTTTGCCCTTGAAGATATCCTCGGACACGTTCTTTTTTTCGCGCAGTTCGTCCTCTTTCACAGCCGCGTCACCTTCAGCATCGCCTCATAAAGCGCGCAGTATTTTTCGTACTTCTTCTCATACTTGGCATGGTCGGTCGGATCGAAGCGCTTCTCGAACGACACGATCTTCTTCGCCGCGTCCTCATAGCCGGCGTACACGCCGTCGGACACCGCGCCGATGATCGCCGCGCCGAGGCAAGCCGCCTCTTTCTCCGCGGGGATGACGACGGGCAGCCCCGTGATGTCCGCCTGCAGCTGGCACCAGACGGGGCTTTTCGCGCCGCCGCCCGTGGCGATGATATGGTCGATCTTCGTGCCCTTGGCGCGGATGTGGTCGCAGTTGCGGCGCAGCATGAACGCCACGCCCTCCATGACGGCGCACGCCATGTCGTAGACGTCGTGCTCCTGCCGCAGGCCGTAGAACATGCCCGACGCGTCCGCGTCGAACTCCGGCGAGTTCGTGCCGACAAGGAACGGCAGGAAGATCAGCGCGTTCGGCTTTTCCCTGCCGAGCAGCACCTCGTTCATCTTGTCGTAGCCAATCTCGCCCATGCAGGTGCGCTTGAACCACTCCAGACTTGCGCCGCCGCTCTCCGCGACGGGGAGCATGATGTGCGTATCGGGCAAAAAGCCGTAGTGCATGGCGATGCCGCTGTCGCGCGGGCACGGCTCCGCCGCCATGGTGGTCAGCGCCATGACCGTGCCGGTGGACAGCGTCATGCCGCCCATCGTGACGTTGCCGGTGCCGACCATGCCGGTGAAGTGGTCGAGCGTGCCGACGTTGACGTGCGTTTCGGTCGAAAGGCGCATGGCGGCGGCCGCGTCGGCGGTCAGATTTCCCGCAACGCTGCACGGCTCGGTCAGCGGCGGAAGCTGGCTCTCACACACGCCGATGGCGTCGAGCATCTTCTTCCAGTATTTCTTTTCGTAGATGTCAAAGTAGAATGAGAACGTGGCGATGGACATATCCGAGCGCATCTCGCCCGTCAGCCGGTAGACGACAAAGTCCTTCAGCAGCATGTACGTCGCGGCGGTGTCGTAGACCTCCGGACGGTGCTTTTTCAGCCACAGGATCTTCGTGGCGGGCCACGTCGGCAGCACCGCCATCTGACCGGTGGTCGCTTCGATCTCCTCATGGGTGAACCGATCCGCCAGCGCCTCGCACTCCTCGACGCTGCGCTCGTCCATCCACGAGATCGCGTGCATCAGCGTCTTGCCCGCCGCGTCCAGCGTGACGAGCGATTCCGCCTGTCCCGTCAGCACGATCTGCGAGACGTCGCCCACGCCGTTTTTTTCGATCATCGAGCCGATCAGCGCCGTGATGTTCCTGCAGTACAGATCCGCGTCAAACTCCACAAGTCCGCCGTCCCGGATATATTCCACGGGGAAGCTCTGCCGGTCGATCAGCCGCATGTCCGCGGTATAGATCGCCGCCTTGATGTTGGTGGTGCCGAGATCCACGCCGATATAATGCATGATCCTTCCTCCTTTATTTCAGCAGCTCCGCGAGCCGCTCCACGTCCTCCGACCGCGTCGCCCAGCTTGCCGCAAAGCGCAGCACGGTATGCTCTTTGTCGTACTTTTCCCAGAAGCTGTAGTCCACGACCGCCGCGAGACGCTCCAGCTCCCCGTTCGGAATGACCGGGAACACCTGATTGGTCGGCGAGGCGATCGCCAGCGGGTACCCCGCGGCGGTAAAGATCGCGCGCATACGGTCCGCCGCCGCGATCGCGGGCTTGCCGATGTGCAGATACAGGTCGTCCGTGAACAGCGCGTCGAACTGCAAGCCCATCAGCCGCCCCTTGGCAAGCAGCCCGCCGTACTGCTTCATGACCGTGTAGAATTCGGGGATCAGCGCGGGATCGCGCATCACCACCGCCTCGCCCAGCAGCGCGCCGCATTTTGTGCCGCCGATGTAAAAGGCGTCGCAGAGCCGCGCCAGATCGGGCAGCGTCACCTCGTTCTCCCCGCACGCCAGCGCGTAGGCGAGCCGCGCGCCGTCCACGTACAGCGGCAGCTTATACTTGTCACAGATCTCGCGCAGCGCAGTCAGCTCCGCCAGCGAATACAGTGTGCCGTATTCGGTCGGCTGCGAGATGTAGACCATGCCGGGCATGACCATCTGCGCGCGGTTTCCGTCCGCCCAGAACGTTTCCAGATACGCCCGCAGCGCCGCAGCGGTCAGCTTTCCGTTTTCGTGCGGGATCGTCAGCACCTTGTGACCGCTGTGCTCGATAGCGCCCGCCTCGTGCAGGCTGACGTGTCCGGTGTCTGCCGCGACGACGCCCTGATACGAGCGCAGGATCGCGCCGATCATCAGCGCGTTCGTCAGCGTGCCGCCCGCCAGATAATGCACCGCAGCGCCCGGGCATTGGCACGCCGCGCGGATCTTTTGCCGCGCGCTTTCGCAGTAGTCGTCCGCGCTGTAGCCGGGCGTTTTTTCCATGTTCGTCTCGACCAGCCGCTGCAAAAGCGCGGGATGCGCGCCCTCCATGTAGTCGCTGGCAAAGGACAGTTTTTCCATCTTGCAAAGCTCCCTTTTCCTTGATAACGTTATCATAGCGCGTTTGCGCCGAAAACGCAAACAAAAAAACGACCTTGTGAGATTTTCAGAGGTCAGAGGACAGTAGACGGACGACAGAGTTTGCAGGGCGCGGCATCCTTGACGCGCCGAAAAAGCTCCCCCTCCGGGGGAGCTGGCGCGAAGCGCCTGAG
>JAFSXP010000032.1 GCA_017443965.1 Oscillospiraceae bacterium | reverse complement strand
GTCCGTATTGATAGCGATAAACTCGGCGCCCTGTACGCCGGCGTCGATCATCCGGTTGACAGCGTTTCCGCCGCCGCCGCCGACGCCAATCACCTTGATCTGTACGGTCGCCTCAAATTCATTTTCCATTTCAAATGCCATTTCTTTCCCTCCTGATATAGTATACACACCTTGTCCATTCAATAACACATCTTAAAGCATAGCATATAATTCCGAAAAAAACAAGAACTAATTATGAATTTTTTGCGATTTATGCCGCCGTCGCCGCCCCCGTCGTGTTTTCTTCGCTCGTCGCCTCGACTTCGGACGCAGGCTCATACGTGTCGCGGGCGAACGCGTACGGCACCGTCGTCAGGTCGATCGCGCCCGTGCGCGTTTTGGAGCCGTCGTTTTCGGCGGCAATGGTTTTTGCTGCCGTTTGCAGCTTCGTCTCCAGCGCATCCTCCGTGCCCAAGTGCAGCGTCAGGCGGTTTTGATACATCAGCGTGATTGCGCGCGTGTCGCGGATGTCGATCAGCGTGATGTCCTCGATGCCCGCCGCGGCGACGCCTTCGTTGACGCGTTTGAACAGCTGCACGGTCGCGGCGGCGGCTTTGGTCTTGTCGTCCGCTTTTTTCCCCGTAGCGGTTACGCCGATGTACTGCCCGAGGTTCATCTCAAACTCCGTATTGCAGCGCAGAACCGGCACGGTCTCCGGCGCGGTTTCCACGCTCTCGAGCATTTTGCCGTCCGCGTCGATGCACAGATAGCCTGTCCCGTACGCGATCGCAGCCGCCGCTTTGGTCGGCTCGACCGTCACGCGCAGCGACGACGGAAAATGCCGCTCGACCGTCGCTTTGCCGATGTACGGCAGACGCTGCTCAATGTTCTTGGCGACCTTGCCGAGATCGCAGCTGAACAGATTTTGCGTACCGTATGTGACCCCGCACTGGGCGACGATCTGCTCGGTCGTGTAGTTCGCCGCCTCGGGATTGGTCACTTCGATGTTTTGAATTTTGAACAGCACCGTCCGCGCCAAAATCAAAAATAGGACGCAAACCGCGATCACACCGATCGCAACGCGGACCATGCGCTGCCTGCGGCGCAGACGCCGGATCTGCGCCTGCCGTTTCGCCGACGCCGATCGAGGCTGCCCCTGTGCGGGCGGCGTACGCCGCGCCGTTCCCGTCTGCGGCTTTGCTTTGGCGTTTTTCTTTTGCTCTCTGCCCTCTACGGCGCGCACGATCGCGATGGCGATGCGCTGCTTGAGCGGTTTCTTTCTCTTTTTCGGCGTCCGCCGGTCATCCGCCGGTCTGTTCTCTCTCATTCCCGTTCCCCCGCTTTTCAGGACTTTTCCTATTCCTCTGTTCTATGTATGTTCGCACCGAGATGCGCGAGATTGTCTGCAAAGTTTTCGCACCCGCGGTCGATGTGCCGCACGCACGAGACGACCGTCTCACCACGGGCGGCAAGCCCCGCCGTCACCAGCGCCGCGCCGCCGCGAAGATCCGCCGCGCGTACTTTCGCCCCGTGCAGCTGCGGTACGCCCTCGACAACGGCGACGTTGTTCTGTACGGTGATCTGCGCGCCCATGCGCACCAGTTCCGGCACATGCTTGTACCGGTTCTCGAAAATCGTTTCCACAAATACGCCCGTTCCCGACGACAGACACGCCATCACCATCGCGGACGCCTGGAAGTCGGTCGGAAAGCCGGGATACGGCATCGTGCGCACCAGTTTCCCGCTGCGCAAACGCATCGGCGCGTGCAGCGCTATGTCCTCTCCGACGCACTGCACGACGCAGCCGGTCTGCGCAAAATACGGCAGCACGGGCAGCAGCCGTTCCGGCGCCGCGTCGCGCAGCACCAGCGTGCCGCCGGTCACCGCAGCCGCAGCCATATACGTCGCCGCCATGATCCGGTCGGGACGCACGGTATATTCCAGCGAACGAAACGTTTCCTGCGGCACAACGCGCACGGTATCGGTTCCCGCGCCGCGAATGTCGGCGCCGCAGCCGTTCAGAAACGCCGCCAGATCCACGATCTCCGGTTCCCGTGCCGCGCCGTACAGGGTCGTCTCCCCCTTGGCGCAGACGGCGCAAAGCAAGATGTTCTCCGTCGCGCCGACCGACGGAAACGGCAGCGTTACCGTCGCCCCGCGCAGTCCCTGCGGCGCGGTACAAAGAAGTCTGCCGCTGCATTCCTGCGTCTGCACGCCCAAATCGCGCAGCGCGGACAAATGCAGATCGATCGGTCGCATACCGATGTCGCAGCCGCCCGGCGCGGACACCTCCGCTCTGCCGAACCGCGCGAGGATCGCGCCCAAAAAAATAATCGACGAGCGCATTTCGCGCATCATGGACTCCTCGACCGACCACTGCCGCACGTCGCCGGACCGAACGATCACATCCCGTCCGACCCACGCGGCTTCGCAGCCGATATGCCGCAAGATACGGATCGCCGCGTCCGTGTCCCGCAGACGCGGACAGCGTTTGAGCACCGATGTCTCCCCTGTCACAACGGTCGCCGCCAAAATCGGCAGCGCGCTGTTTTTGGCGCCCTGCACGCGCAGCTCGCCCTCCAGCCGCGTCCCGCCGTGTATGACCAAGCTTTCCAAATCCCGTACACCCTTTCGCCCGATTTACTCGTTCTTATCGTATGCAAAAGGGTGACAAGCGGTGTCTTTCTTATTCGCCCGCGAGACGCGACAGGATCGCCGTGATCCGCTCGAGCGTGTCGGGGATCGCCATCTTTTTGGCGTTGGCGCCGATCTCGCGCAGACGTTCGGGACGCCGGAGCAAACGGTTCACTTCCTCACAAAGCTTCTCGCCCGTCAGATCTTTTTCCTCGATCATCACCGCCGCGTCGTTTCGCACCAGCGCCATCGCGTTGTGGTACTGGTGATTTTCCGCGACGTTCGGCGACGGGATCAGAATGGAAGCGCGTCCCACCGCTTCAAATTCCGACAAGCTGGACGCACCGGCACGGCAGATCACCAAGTCCGCCGCCGCCAAACAGCGGTCCATGTCGTCGATGTATTCCCGTACAATGATATTCTTTCTGTTTTCAAAATCCACGCCGTTCTCGTGCAGCTTGTCCGGCACCCATTTGCCGTACTGCCCGTAGGCATGGTGGAAATAGCAGTCGTTGTCGTCCTTTTTGCGCGTAATGCAGTCCACAACCGCCTCGTTGATCGCGCGCGCGCCGAGGCTGCCGCCCATCGACAGCACCATCGGGACGCCGTCGGGAATGTGCAGCTCCGCGCGGGCAAAGTCCCTGTCCGCCGCGGTGATCTCACCGCGCACCGGCAGCCCCGTCACTTCGCACGGCTGTTTTGTCTTGAGGTACTGTTCCGCCGCCGCAACCGTCAGCATCACGGCGTCGGCTTTTTTGGCAAGCGCTTTGTTCGTCACGCCCGGATAGGCGTTCTGCTCGTGGATCGCCGTCGGGATACCGAGCTTCGACGCCATGCGCAGCACGGGACCGCTGACATAGCCGCCGAAGCCGACGACGACGTCCGGCTGAAATTCGCGCAAAATCTTTTTCGCCTGGCTCGACGCGCGCAGCAGCTTGGAGAGCGTGGAGAGATTGCGCTTCAGATTTTCCAGCGAGAGTTTGCGCTGAAAGCCGCTGATGTCGATCGTCCGGAACGCAAAACCCGCAGCCGGCACCAGCCGCGCCTCCATCTTTTCCGCCGTCCCGACAAACAAAATCTCCGCCGTCGGTTCCGTTTGGCGGATATAACCCGCAACGGCAAGCGCGGGATTGATATGTCCGCCCGT
>JAFSXP010000031.1 GCA_017443965.1 Oscillospiraceae bacterium | reverse complement strand
TGAGCGCGCCGGACAAATTGCCGAGCAGCTCATCCGCCCGACGGGACTGCTCGATCCGAAGGTGTTCGTCCGTCCCATCGAAGGGCAGATCGACGATTTGATCGGCGAGATTAACGAGCGAACGGAACGCCATGAGCGCGTGCTGGTTACGACGCTGACGAAGAAGATGGCGGAGGATCTGACCGAATATCTGACCACGAACGGCATCCGCGTGCGCTATATGCACTCGGACATCGGCGCAATGGAGCGCATGGAGATCATCCGCGACCTGCGCATGGCAAAGTTCGACGTGCTGGTCGGCATCAACCTTCTGCGCGAGGGGCTCGACCTGCCGGAGGTCAGCCTGATCGCCATTCTCGACGCGGACAAGGAGGGCTTTTTGCGCAGCGAAACGTCGCTGATCCAGACCATCGGCCGCGCGGCGCGGAACGCCGAGGGCACGGTCATTCTCTACGCAGATTCGATCACGCCCGCGATGAAAAACGCGATGGACGAGACGGCGCGGCGGCGCGAGATCCAAGACGCCTCCAACAGGGAGCACGGCATCGTGCCGAAGACGATCGTCAAGCCGGTGCTCGATCTGATCGAGATCTCCCGCGACGCGGCGGAGGTCACGAAAAACGGCGTGAAGATGACGAAGAAGGAGCGCGAGATCGCCATTGCGAAGCTGGAAAAGCAGATGAAGGAAGCCGCGAAGATGATGGAATACGAATACGCCGCCGTCCTGCGCGATCAGATCGTGCAGCTGCGAGGCGAGGGGTAAAGCAAAAACGCCGCGAACGCGGCGTGTTTGCTTTACCGGACAAACTCCTTCGGGTCGATCGGCTTGCCGTCCGTCAGCACCGGGAAGTGCAGGTGCGGCGCGGACGCGGACTCGATGATCGCCGTGTCGCCCACGGCGCCGATAACGTCCCCCGCCTTGACCACGTCGCCTTTTTTCACGGTCGGCATGGCGGTCAGATTGCTGTAGCGCGTCTCATAGCCGCCGTCGTGCTTCACGACGACCGTGGTGCCGAGATAGTCGTCGTCATACACGTCCGTGACCGTGCCCGCCATCGCAGCCTGCACCTTCTGCCCCGCTGCGGCGATGTCCACCGCCGTGTGCAGCCGCCAGTCCTTGGTGGTGGCGTTATACTGCAGCTCGTCGGCGCTGTAATCCAGCAGCGTCTCGCCCTTGACCGGCGACACGACGATCCGCTGCGCCTGTTTCTTGACCGCCTCGTCGCCGGACGCGCGTTCGGCGCTGCCGATGGTCGGTACGACCGTCCGCTGCACGACGGGCGGCGGCTCGACGACCGTGACCGGCACGGCGGCGGTCTCCTCCGCCTCGGTAGACGAACTCTGTACGGCGGATGAAAGGAACAGCCAGCCGGAGATGCCGATGGCGAGCGCGCATAGCGTCAGGGCTATGTAGTAGCCCTTGCCCGCGAACGCGCCCTTGCCGGTTTCGTGTTGTTTCATGTGCATTACCTCCGCACGTAGTATTTGCCAAAGCGCGGAGGATTAAACATAAACGTCAAAAATTTTCGTTTTGCGCGGATTTGCAAGCGCGGTGACGATTTTTGAAATTGCATTGTGAAAAAACGCGCGATATAATGAAAGCAAAGAAAAGGAGGTCGATCTCTATGAAATTCGGCGTTTGCGGCAAACAGCCGCAGTTTGCGGCGGCAGCCGCCGCGGGGCTGGACTATATCGAGCTGCCGCTTGCCAAGATCCGCGATCTGGACGAGGGACAGCTGGCGCAGATGCGCGAGGAGCTGAAGGCGCTCTCGCTGCCCGCGGAGTGCTGCAACCAGTTCTTCTCCGGCGCGATCGCGCTCTACGGCGACGAGGCGGCGGCGCTGCGCGAAGCGGCGGAAACGCTGCGGCTTGCCGCGTCGTTCGGCGCGAAGATCGCCGTGGTCGGCAGCGGCAAGGCGCGCGCCGTGCCCGAGGGGATGGAAAAGGCGGAAGCGACGGATCGCTTCCTGCGCCTGATGGACCGCATCGGCGACATGGCGGCGGACGCGGGCATCGAGATCGCCATCGAGCCGCTGAATTACGGCGAGACGAATTTCATCAACACCGTGACGGACTGTATGACGTTCTGCCGCACGCTCGGCAACAAAAACGTCGGCTGCCTTGTGGACTTCTTCCACTTCTACCGCAACGGCGAGACGCTTGACGAGCTGGACGCGCTTCGCCCGGGCGAGCTGCTGCACGCGCATCTGGCGCGTCCAGACCCGGACCGCGGCGCGCCGCAGCCGGAGGACGACGAAGTCCTCGCGGCGTGGGCGGCGAAGCTGCGGGAGATCGGCTACGACCGCCGGCTGTCGCTGGAGTGCGGCTGGGCAAAGCAGTTCGACGCGCTGATCGGTCCCGCCGTCGCGCGGCTGCGCCCGTTCCGGGAGGGCAAGTGATGTTCGCACCCGTGACGGAAGACCTGCTGCACGTAACGCAGTACGAGCTGCTCGGCAAGCTGCCCGATCCGATTTTGCGCACGGACGGCAGCCGTCTGAGATCCCCCGAGGAATGGGACGAGCACCGGAAAACGCTGTATAAAACCGCTATCGAGCTGCAATACGGCACGATGCCGCCGCAGCCGGAGTTTTTGGAGGTCGAGCCGCTGTCGCCCGAGGGCAAACCGATGCGGGTGTACCACGTCCACACCGGCACGCGCGAAAAGCCCGTGACGCTGCGGCTGGTGACGCTGCTGCCGCCGGACGCCGAAAACGTGCCCGTGATCGTGACCGGCGACGACTGCTGGCGCTACGCGCGCAATGCGGACTATCTGGACGCGGCGCTGAAAAAGGGGATCGGCTGGGTGCTGTTCGACCGCACCGAGCTGGCGCACGACGTGCGCGGCGAGGGGCGGCGGCAGGGCGCGCTGTATCAGACCTATCCCGACCGCACCTTCGGCGCGATCGGCGCGTGGGCGTGGGGCTACTCCCGCGCGGTCGACGCGCTGGAACAGCTGGCGCTCCCCATCGACCTCGGCTGGATCACGTTCTGCGGCCATTCGCGCGGCGCGAAGACGGCGGCGCTTGCCGGCGCGCTGGACGAGCGCGCGCGGATCGTCAACCCGAACTCCACCTGCGCCGGCGCGTGCGGCTGCTACCGCATCCACATGAAGGGCTTCTGCGGCGCGGACGCGGAAAAGCGCAGCGAGACGCTTGACGATCTGCTGCGGCGCTTTGATTTCTGGATGGGCGAGGGCATGGCGGCGTACCGCGACGACGAGGCGGCGCTGCCGTTCGACGCGCACTTCCTCAAGGCGATGGTCGCGCCGCGGACGCTTTATATCTCCGAGGCGGCGGGCGATCTTTGGGCAAACCCCGTCGGCTCGTATGAGACGACGATCGCCGCGCGGGAGGTCTACCGCTTCCTCGGCGCGGAGGAAAACCTGATTTGGTCGTTCCGCCCGGGGTATCATGAGCACACGGCGGACGACGTGGCGATGCTGGTGAACGTCATCCGCTGCAAGCGGTACGGCGAGAAGCTGAACGACCGCTTTTTCCGCACGCCGTTCCCGCCGCCGGAAGACGCCTTCGACTGGGCTGCGCCGAAATAAACGAAAAGACCGATGCGGGCGCATCGGTCTTTTTCGTTTCGTTACAGCTTTTCAAAGATCGCAAAGTCCTTGCCGCGCAGCGCGATGCGCGTTTTGCCCGTGACGGTCTCGCCCGTGACGACGTTGCGCCACGCTCCCGCAAAGTCGCGGTCGAAGCAGACGTCGTAGCGCGGGAAAAAGCCGATCAGCTTATCGTCCGCCAGCACCGCGCAATCCTCGGGCGCGCAGAACGTCACGCCCGCGTCCGCGGCGAGACGGCGCAGCAGCGCCGTGCGGAGCGTCAGCTCCGCGGCGAAGACCGACGCGCCCTGTCCCTGCGCGATCCGCGCCGTCAGGATGTGCCCGTCGGGCGAGCGCTGCAGCACCTCCTGCCCCGCCTCGGGGCGGATCGCCAGCAGCGGATAGTCCTGCGGCACCTTGCGCGTGCGGTGCCAGTAGAGATGGCGGTACAGCTCCTTCGGCTGCAAACGCCCGGGCGTTTCCGTGACGGAAAAGCCCGTGACCGCCTTCTGGTTTTCGGGATCGTAGTCCGGCGACAGCAGTCCCGCCGCCCAGTTCCAGACGATATGCGCGTCCGGGCGCAGCCGTGCGCGGATCGCCGCCCAGCGGCTGCGCGGCAGCACAAAGGCGTGGCAGAACACGATCAGCCGGTACTGCGAAAGATCCATCTCCTCCAGATCGGCGATCAGCAGATGATCCACGGGCGCGCCGATCAGCCGCAGCTCCCGCTCCAGCTTGTAGCGCAGACCGCGCTGCACGCCGGAGATCATCGTGGTGTGCCCGCAGCTTTCGCCGTCCTCCACGAACAGCACCTGCGCCGCGGAGCTGCGCGGGACGGGCGACCATTTTTTATAGAAGTCCGCCTGCGCCTTGAACATCTCCACCATTTCGGGGTCGGCGTACCAGTCGTCGCGCTGGATGCCGCCGATGTCCATCCACCAGAAGCCCTGCCCGAACGTCAGCGCGCGGTAGATCTCACGCCAAAACACGGTGCGCGTCTGCGCCATGTTTTCCTGCGCGCGGTGTTTGGCCGTTGCGTGATGCGAGCGCAGGTCATTTTCCTCAATCCAGAGCTTTTTCCGCGCGAACGACTGCCCGGGCGCCTGCGAAGCGCCGGGATCGCCCGCCTGTGAATAGTGGTACGCCTTGGGCGAGGAATAGAAGTCCACCCACGGCGTGGTCACGGCGCGTTCCAGCGCCAGATGCCCCGCGTAGCCCACGGACTCATCCTGCAAATAGCCGTAGAAGCAGCCGACCGCCTTGCCGGTCTTCTCCTTGACGACCTTGCCGAACGCCTCGATGGCGTCAAAGCAGACCTCGGCGTGGAACGCGTTGCAATCCACCTGCCTTTGGTCGTCCGCCAGAAGCACGCCGCGCAGATCCTTGCCGTTCTCGCTCCAGCGCTCGGGCGGCGTCGGCACGGAGATATTCTCCGCCGTCAGATCGGGCATGTGCCACGCGCTGCGCAGCGCGTCGAGCGAGCCGTATTTCTCCAGCGCCCACTCGAAGAACAGGCGGCGGTGCGTGATGCCGAAATCGCCGCGGCGCGGATCGCCCTGGTTGCGCCAGTCGCCCCACCACATGCACTCGCCGCAGTTGCCGAACGCCGGCATATAGCCGAGGATGCGGTCGGCATACGGCAGCGATTCCAGATGCGCCAGCAGCTCGGTCAGCGCCTTGCCCGCGTCGCGCACCCAGAGCTGCGAGGAAAACGACTGCCGCGCGATCTTCTGCTGATCCAGCGGCGGCTTGTTCGGTCCGTAGCCGTCGAAGTCCTGCAGCGCCGTGCCGACCATGGCGCGGATCGTCTCCGCGTCCGTCGGGCCGCCCCAGTAGACGCAAAGCTCCTCCGGATGCGCCCGCTGCCAGTCAAGCGGCGGATCGAGCTTGACGCGCGGCATCAGCTTGCGGTTCGGATGCCCCGCCATCAGCGCGTCGCAGTATCGGTCGACGCGCGAAAAGTCGTAGTCCTCCACGGCGCGCCACCAGCCGACGGGCAGCAGGATCGTGCAGATGTCCGAGCCGATCTCGTCGAGTTTTTCCCGACGGACGCGGTACATCTCCCAGCTTGCCTCGTGCAGCGGATCGTCCTCCGGCTCGCAGACGTAGTAGAAATTCCACGGCGTATGCTGCATCTCCCGCAGAATGTCCCGAAGTTCCATGGCGACCTCCTTACAGCGCGATCTCCACGCGGTTTTCCGCGCCCTTTTGCAGATGCAGGCGTTTTGTGACCGTCTTGCCGTTCGCGGTGATCTCCGCGTCGTATTCCCCGTAGAAGCCGCGCGTTTGCAGCGTGCCGGAAAAGTCCGCGTCCAGCTTCGTGCGCCACGTCTCGTCCGTCAGCTTTTTCAGCGCCCGATACGCCGGCTTTTCCGAAAAGTCGAAGCGCAGCAGACCGCCGTAATAGCGGTTTTCGCCCTGCGTCATATCGCCCTGCTTCGCCCACGCCGCGTAGCCGTCCACGAGGTTCCAGTAGATGATCGCCTCCATGGCGGGATGGCTGAACCAGAGCGTGTAGAGCGCGGTCAGCAGCTCCGCCTGCGCCTGCTCGTCCTCGTCCGTGCCCGAGTACGCGGGGATCGTGATCTCCGTGATCTGCAGGGGCCTTCCGAGCTTGGCAAGCTGATCCAGCACGTTCAGGATGTTCTGCGCGCTGCACATCTCCTTGTAGGTGCGCCGGACGTTCTCTTCGGTCAAATAGAACAGATGGTACTGCAAGCCGATCTCGTCGATCTCCGCGCCGCGCGAAAGCGCCCGCTCGATCTGCATATAGTACTGGCTGCGGTCATAGCGGAAACCCCGCCAGACGTTGTTCGTCTCGTTGATGATGAGCCGGTTGTGCGGCAGATACTTCCGCGCCACGGCAAAGCTCCACTCCACGATATCCGGCTCGCGGTAGAACACCGTGCTTTCGCCCGGGCGCATGGGGTCGTGCGTCTCGGTGCTGAGCAGCTCGTTCGTGACCCCCATGCCGGGGATGTCGTCCGCGTAGCGCGCGGCGATCTCGCGGATGCGCCTTTCCAGCAGCCGCTTGATCTCTCCCACGTCCTGCGGCAGCCAGCGCGGCGACCAGCGGTCGTAGTTCAGACAGTGCAGCTTCGGCTCGATCCCGTGCGCCTTGCAGTATTCCACGCACAGATCGGGCGTCGGGCGGCGGTAGACGCGCGGGCTGTCCTTCGTGAAGCGCGGTTTGCCCCGCTCCGGCTCCAGATCGCACCAGTAGAACGGCAGCGTCGCCAGATTGAACGTATCGGCAAAGAGCTGCTTGTATCGCTCGTTCTTCTCCGCCGTCTCCAGCTCGTCCAGCATGAACAGATTGCAGCCGAAGCGGAAATCGTGCGTCCGCTGCCGCAGCGCGATATGCGCGCGTTCGACGGGCCTGCCGCCGTCCGTGACCGCGACCGTCAGATCGCCCTTGCGGTTTTCCTCGATATCGCGCGCCGTCCGCGCGTCGGTCTGCGCCTTCGTTTTGCGGAAGACGTCCAGAATGAGCTTCAGTTTTTCGTCCATGTGTCGCGCCCCCCTTTTCTTCCAGTATAGCAGAGCGAGCGGCGCTGTGCAAGACATGCGACAAAAAACGGTTGCATTTCCCGCCGCGGGATGGTAGAATAAACACAACGCAGGTATAGTTCATCGGTAGAACGGCAGCTTCCCAAGCTGCATAGGAGGGTTCGACTCCCTTTACCTGCTCCATCGTCGTCGCGGACTGCGTATCGTTCGCGACGACGATTTTTTATCGCCGTCTCTCACTCACTTCGTCGCTCCTCCTCCCAAAATCGGACCCGCTTCGCTGGGCT